>PNJM01000102.1 GCA_013821865.1 Rhodocyclaceae bacterium | reverse complement strand
GCGGGACGGACAAGATGACTCAAGTTCACGAAGTTGCCGTTCCTGATGTCGGCGGCAAAGAGGCGTTGTCTGTCGCTGAAATCCTTGTCAAGCCCGGCGACCTGGTTTGGGCCGACGATCCGCTGGTAACGGTCGAATCAGGCAAGGCGGCACTGGACGTGCCGGCACCCGTCGACGGCACAATCACTGAAGTCAGGATCGCCAAGGGCGATAACGTGGCCGCGGGCAGCGTAGTCGTCGTGATGAAGGCAAGCCGGGAGCAGCGGCCAAGGCGTCATCTGCCGGATGCCGGCAAGCCGATTCCTCCGCATCGCTTTTCCCTTTTCGCCGCATTTATCGCCGCTTCCCAGGCTGCCCCGCGGCAACCGGAGGATCTCGAATGCGATGTACTGGTGCTCGGCGCCGGCCCCGGAGGCTATTCCGCGGCCTTTCGCGCCGCAGACCTGGGAATGGACACGGTGCTGGTGGAGCGCCACCCCATTTTGGGAGGAGTCTGCCTCAATGTCGGCTGCATTCCATCCAAGGCCCTGCTTCACTTGACCATAGCAATGGAGGAAGCCGCCGGCATGTCGGATGCGGGCATACGCTTTGCCGCGCCCGACATCGATATCGACAAACTCCGTGCCCACAAGGCGAAGGTGGTGGGCAAGCTCACCGGCGGCCTTGCCGGCATGGCCAAGGCGCGCAAGGTGCGCATGGTGTGCGGCAGCGGCCGTTTCCGCGACGCGCATAGCATCGAGGTCGATCTTGCCGAAAGCGCGGACAGCGGAACACCGGGCGTCCGGCAGGCGATCCGCTTCAAAAAATGCATTATTGCCGCCGGCTCCCACCCGGTACATCTGCCATTCCTGCCCAAGGATGAGCGCATTGTCGATTCCACCGGCGCGCTGGAGCTTCGCTTTGCTCCGCGGAAGATGCTCGTGATCGGCGGCGGCGTCATCGGCCTCGAGATGGCCACGGTCTATTCCGCCCTGGGCGCACGCATCGATGTGGTGGAGATGCAAAACAGCCTGATGCCGGGGCCCGACCGGGACCTGGTGAAAATCTGGGAAAAGCAGAACCGGCATCGCTTCGACGACATCATGCTGAAGACAAGGACGGTGGCGGTGGATGCCCGGGAGGATGGCCTGTGGGTCAGGTTCGAAGGGGAAGAAGCCCCGGCGGAAGCCCGCTGCTACGACATGATCCTGCAGGCGGCCGGCCGCAAGCCGAACGGCATGAAAATCGATGCCGCCAAGGCGGGCATTGCCGTCAGCGAGGACGGCTTCATCCCGGTAGACAGCCGGATGTCCACCAATGTGCCTCACATCTTTGCAATCGGCGACATTGCGGGCGTGCCGCTGCTGGCCCACAAGGCGGTCCACCAGGCTCACGTAGCCGCCGAGTCCGCCGCGGGACTCGCGAGCCACCATGATTCCTCGCTGATTCCCGGGGTGGCCTACACGCATCCGGAAATCGCCTGGGTCGGCTTGTCGGAGGACGAAGCGAAACGAAAGGGCGTGGAGGTCGATGTGGCCAGGTTTCCCTGGGCCGCCTCAGGACGGGCCATAGCCAACGGCGCCGACTACGGGATGACCAAGCTCGTGTTCGACCGGGCGAGCGGCACGATACTGGGCGGCGCCATCGTCGGTCCCACTGCCGGCGACATAATCGGGGAAATCACCCTGGCGATCAGCCTGAAGTGCGATGCCGCGGCCATCGGCAAAGCCATCCACCATCCCCACCCCACCCTGGGGGAGACGATCGGCATGGCCGCAATCGTGGCCCATGGCACTTGCACCGACCTGCCGGCAATGCAGAGCCGGCGGTTGTAGTCCTTCAAGCTGTCGCTGTTCCCCATGGGGAACTTTCCCCGCAGGGGGATCGAGACCTGCCGAGCGAAAGACCTGCGTCGATTCCGTCCCGGGGACAATCCGTTCGGACTAGGATGCCGCCTGGTTCTGCATTGCCATTTTCACCAGGTCGGAAACCGAATGCGCCTGCATCTTCTCCATCATTTTCGCCCGATGCACTTCGACTGTTTTCGCGCTCACGCCAAGCGAATTGGCAATCGCCTTGTTGGAGAGCCCTTCGACGACCAGATCGAGCACCTCGCGTTCGCGCCCGGTAAGGCTGTCGAAGCGCGTCCGCAACCGGGCCTGGCGAGCCTGCCGCTCGCTGCACTCGGCGTCGCTGGCGATCGCCTTCTGAATCCGGTCGAGCAAATCCTGATCATTGAACGGCTTTTCCACGAAATCGAAGGCGCCCGACTTCACCGCCCGGACCGCCATCTGCACGTCGCCGTGCCCGGTAATGAAAATGATGGGCAGCAGAACCTTGCGCGCCGGCTACTCTGTTAAGTTATTTCAATAATAACAATTTCATACCTGAAGCGTGACAAACCGTCGCGTGGTTACATGTGCTGGGTACCCCGTCCAGCGCCGCAGGCGGTCACTAAAATAGTACACCCCGTACAAGGAGAACAGCATGAAAAACACAACACAAGGAAGAAACCGACCCCGCAAGATGGCGCTGGCGCTGGCGGTCTCCGCCGCTCTGGCCGGTGTCGCGCTGCCGAGCGGCCCGGCGCTCGCCGACGAAACCAGCTGCTCGCCCTACACGCCGCTGATCAAAGGGCAGGAAGATCTGGTCTACGTGTGGACCCTGGGCGTCAAGGGCGTCGGCGACGGCTCCGACAAGCTGGTGACCGTGGACGTCAATCCCCACTCCAAGACCTACGGCAAGATCATCCACAAGCTGTCGCTCGGCGGCCGCGGCGAGGTCCATCACGTCGGCCTTTCGGACGATCGCCGCTATCTCTGGGGCGGCGCGCTCGACTCGAACAAGATCTACATCTTCGACATCGGCACCAACCCGGCCAAGCCGAAGCTGACGAAAACCATCACCAACTTCGTGCAGAAGACCGGCTTCGTCGGGCCTCACTCCTTCATCGCCATGCCGGGCCGCATGCTGATCACGCCCCTGTCCAACAACAAGGATCACGGCGGGGAAACGGGCATCGCCGTGTACAACAACAAGGGTGACTACGTCGCCCACCACCCGATGCCCAAGGAAGGAGGCGGCGACGGCTACGGCTACGATGCCGGTATCAACCCGCAGAAGAACGTCTTCCTCACCTCATCGTTCACGGGGTGGAACAACTACATGATGGACCTGGGCAAGCTGGTGAAGGACGGCGAAGCGATGAAGCGCTTCGGCAACACTTCCGTCATGTGGGACATGAAGACCATGAAGCCGCTCAAGGTGTTCCAGACACCGGGCGCGCCGCTGGAGGTGCGCTGGTCATGGAAGCCGGGCGACAACTGGGCCGTCACCACCACTGCCCTGACGTCCAAGATCTGGGTCTACAAGCAGGATGCCAAGGGGGAATGGCAGGTGAAGGACGTCGCCACCATCGGCGATCCGGTCAAAATTCCGCTGCCCGTGGATATCAGCATCACCAACGACGGCAGGGGCATGTGGATCAACACCTTCATGGACGGCACCACGCGTTACTGGGATATGTCCGACCCGATGCAGCCGAAGGAAGTCTTCACCAAGAAAATCGGCTCCCAGGTCAACATGGTGTCGCAAAGCTATGACGGCAAGCGCGTGTATTTCACCTCGTCGCTGCTGGGCAACTGGGACAAGAAAGGCAAGGACGACGAGCAGTTCCTGAAGATGTACCACTGGGACGGCAAGGATCTCAAGCTGGCATTCGAGATCGACTTCTACAAGGAGAAGCTCGGCCGCGCCCACCACATGAAGTTCCAGGCGCGCGACCTGTCCACTCTCAAGCCGCTGGAGTCGGCGCAAAGCCCGCCGGCCCTGATCGCACGGAAACCGTAGCGCATGGGGTTCTTCGCGGTGTCGCGTACAACCCGCCTCCTGACAAGAGGCGGGTTTTTTTTCCTGGGCTGGCTGGCTGCCTGCGCCGCGCCGGCCGCGCCGGTCATGGATTTCGTGCCGCCGATGGCCGGCACCTACAAGCTGGAGCGGATCCAGCCGGCGACGGAAGGCGCGGTGCTCGATGCCGACGGCAGGCGCCGCAAGCTGTCCGGGTTTACGCGCGGCAGGGTCACCCTGCTCGCCTTCATGTATTCCTCCTGCGCCGACCCGAACGGTTGTCCCTATGCCTTCACGGTCATGCACCTGGTGAAGAACGAACTCGAAAAGCTGCCGGAAACCCGCGGCCGGGTCCGCTTCGTCAGCCTGTCCTTCGACCCGGGACGCGACACGCCGCAGGTCATCGCCCTCTACGGGCGCGATCACAGTGGGGCGCGACAGCATGTTGCCTGGGATTTCCTGACCACGCGCTCGCGACGCGAGCTGTTGCCGATCCTGAACGGTTTCGGCCAGGATGTGGGGGTGGACATCGACAAGACGACCGGCAAACCGGTCGGCACCTACAGCCACGTGCTGAAGGTATTCCTCATCGACCGGCATGGCGCGGTGCGCGAGATCTACACCACTGACTATCTTCTGCCCGAGATGGTGCTGAACGACATCAAGACCCTCCTCATGGAAGACGGGGTCAGGCTGAAATGAAGCGGTTGCCCTGCGCCTTCCTCATGCTGTGGGGGCTGGCCCTGCCTGCCTGCGAACGGCCAGGCGCACCGGGCAATGCGCCGCTCGGCCTGGCGCCGCCGCTCGGGCTGCCGCCGGTTCCGCTGCCGCCGGAAAATCCGCTCACGCAAGCCAGAGTCGAACTCGGGCGGACGCTGTTCATGGACCGCCGCCTTTCGCACAACAACACCTTGTCCTGCGCCATGTGCCATGTGCCCGAGCAGGGCTTCACCTCCAACGAACTGGGTACCGCCATCGGGCTGGAAGGCCAGAGCATCCGCCGCAATTCGCCCACGGTATACAACGTGGCATACGTCGAGCAGCTGTTCCACGACGGCCGCGAGTTCAGCCTGGAGAACCAGGTGTGGGGGCCGCTGCTCGCCGGCAACGAAATGGCCAATCCGTCCATCGGCTACGTCATCGAGAAGATCAAGGTCCTTCCGGAATACACCGGCCGCTTCGAATCGGCCTTCGGCGGACGCGGCCCCGACGTGCTGACCGTGGGCCAGGCGCTGGCGGCCTACCAGCGCACCCTGGTCTCCGGCAATTCCCGTTTCGATCGCTGGCATTACGGCAAGGAGCAAAATGCCCTGACAGCCGAAGAGCAGGCAGGCTTCCGGCTATTTGCCGGCAAGGCCGGCTGCAGCGCCTGCCACTCGATCGGCGGGAAATTCGCCCTGTTTTCCGACAACGGCTTCCATAACACCGGCATCGGCTACGCGAAAAGCATGGGACAGCCGGGCAGGCACCGCGTCCAGCTCGCACCGGGTGTATTCGCCGAGGTCGAGGACAAGGCGCTGGAATCGTTCGAGCCGCCGCAACCCGACGTCGGACGCTACGAAGTGACCCTCGACCCGGCGGACACCTGGGCCTACCGCACGCCAGGCTTGCGCAACGTCGCGCTCACCTCGCCCTACATGCACGACGGTTCATTCGCCACGCTGGAAGCCGTCGTCGAATTCTACGACCGCGGCGGCATCGACAATCCGCAGAAGAGTCCGCATCTGCGGCCGCTCGGACTGTCGGCGGAGGAGAAGGCGGCGCTGGTCTCGTTCCTGAAAAGCCTCACGGGCGATAATGTGCCGAGACTGGCGGCCGAAGCCCGGACGGCGCAACCGGCGGAGACGCCGCCGGAGAAAGATCCGGCGAGCACTTACCGACGCAACCCCTAGATCTCCCCCTGTTTTTCGCCGCCGCACTGCCCGATCCGAGCCGGTATCCGCGCTTGTCGGCCCGGCGGCCCTTCGCGCCCGGTCCGGTGCCGGCAGTGCCGGCTTCCGTCTGCGTTCAGATCGTCGGCCAGCGATCCGAGCGCAACACGTAGTCGGCGAGCAGCCCGGCGAAAATCACCGCGCCGACCCAGTTGTTGTTCATGAAGACCTTGAAGCATTTGTCGCGCTCGCGGGTGCGGATAAGCGCGTAGTGCCGCGCCATCATGGCTGCCGCCACAGCCAGCCCGGCGTAGTAGTAGATGCCGCGATCCGCCGCCCAGCCCACCCACGCCATGATCGCCAGCATCGCCGCATAGCACAGCATCACCGCCGCCACGTCGAAGCGGCCGAAGGTGATGGCGGAAGTCTTGATGCCGATCTTGAGGTCGTCGTCGCGATCCACCATGGCGTAGCAGGTATCGTAGCCGATGGCCCAGAAGATGTTGGCGGCGAGCATCACCCAGGCCAGAGGCGGCACGCTGTAGAGCTGCGCCGCGAAAGCCATCGGGATGCCGAAGCCGAAGGCCACGCCCAGGTAGGCCTGCGGAATGGCGAGGAAGCGCTTGGTAAAGGGATAGCTCGCCGCGAGGAACAGCGCCACCACCGAGAGCAGCCACACCAGCTTGTGCAGCGGCAGGATGAGCAGGAAAGCGCACAGCGTCACCCCGGCGGCCAGCAGGAGCGCCTCGCGCTCCGAAACGATACCGGCGGCCAGCGGCCGGTTCTTCGTGCGCTCGACATGCGGATCGAAATGCCGGTCTGCGTAGTCGTTCATCACCACCCCGGCCGAGCGCATCAGCAGCGTGCCCAGCGCGAAGATCCAGACGATGAACAGGCTCGGTGCGCCCTCCGCCGCGATCCACACCGCCCACATGGTCGGCCACAGCAGCAGCAGCGTGCCGATGGGCTTGTCCAGCCGCATCAGGCGTTCGTAATTGTTCAGGCGTTCGACCAGGGTCATGGTTTCAGTCGCTTGATGTCGGGCAGGAAAACTTCCGTAACCAGCAGCGGCTTGCCGCGGCGAAAAAACAGCGAGCGCCGCGCCCACAGCTCACCGCGCACTCGCCCGACGATCCGCGCCGCCGCCTGCCAGAGCGGATGCCGCGCGTCCAGCCGGCGGAACTGCAGCGGCGCGCGCTCGATGCGCGGATCGGCGAACAGCGCCGCCCCGAGGGGCCGGCCGCCCATGCCGGCGAACAGCCGCCAGGCGCCCCGCACATTTTCGCGCGGCAGCACGCTGTGCGCAAACACCACCGGCCGCCCGTCGGCCTTCAGCACCACCTCGCGCACCCAGGCGCTCTCGCGGCGGGTGAGCCCAAGCAGGCGCAGCTCGTCGCGATTGGGCCGGGTCAGCTCCTGGCGCACCAGGGCGACGGAGAACTTCCTGCACCGGCTCGCCACACGGGCGGTAAGCGAACCCTCGTCCGCCAGCCAGGCGCGCTGCGGCAGGTCGCGCGTCTCGCCGGGCAGGCGCGTGTGCCAGAAATCGTGACGGGGAGAACGGGACATTGCGGGGTGCGAATTTCAACGGGCCGAGTCGCGAATCATAGCCGCAAATCGCGGCGTGCGTCTCCCCATCACAACGCCATCCCATCAACCGGTGGAGCCCGCGCAGGGCGGAATAGCGCAGCGTATTGCGACCGAAGGAAGTCCCTGTGGGACGGCGGCACCTAACCCGCCCCACGGGGTTCATACCCGCAGATAGTCGTTGCGTGAGCCCAGCCAGCGCGCCAGGTGGCGCTCCGCCGCTTCCGGATGATCGCGCAGAAACAGCGCCGCCATGTCCCGCGCCGCTTCCAGCAGATCGGCGTCGGCTTCCAGGTCGGCGAAGCGCAGCAGCGGTGCGCCGCTCTGGCGGGCGCCGAGGAATTCGCCGGGGCCGCGCAGGTGGAGATCCTCGCGGGCGATCTCGAAGCCATCGGCGTTTTCGTAGATGATCTTCAGGCGCGTGCGCGCCGTTTGGGACAGCGGGGGGGCGTAGAGCAGGATGCACACCGAGTCGTCGATGCCGCGCCCGATGCGGCCGCGCAACTGGTGCAGCTGCGAGAGACCGAAGCGCTCGGCGTGCTCGATCACCATGAGGGAGGCGTTGAGCACGTCCACGCCCACCTCGATCACCGTGGTGGCAACCAGCAGGTGCACCCTGCCCGCCACGAAATCGGCCATCACCGCCGTCTTCTCGTCGGCCTTGAGGCGGCCGTGCACCAGGCCGACGGTCAGCTCCGGCAGTTCGGCTTTCAGGCGCTCGAAGGTCTCCACCGCCGTCTGCAACTGCAATTTCTCCGACTCTTCGATGAGCGGGCATACCCAGTAGGCCTGCCGCCCCTGCGCACAGGCATCGCGGATGCGGCCAATCACTTCGTCGCGGCGGGCGTCCGAGACCAGCTTGGTGAGCACGGGCTGGCGTCCCGGCGGCAGCTGGTCGATGACCGACACGTCGAGGTCGGCGCAGTAGCTCATGGCGAGCGTGCGCGGGATGGGCGTGGCGGACATCATGAGCTGGTGGGGGCTCCTGCCGGCGGCCTCCGGGACTTCCGGCGCGCGGACTCCTTTCGTGCGCAGCGCCAGGCGCTGGCGCACGCCGAAGCGGTGCTGCTCGTCGACGATGGCCAGCCCCAGCTTGCGGAAGTCGACCGCCTCCTCGATCAGCGCGTGGGTGCCGACGGCGAGCGGCGCGCGCCCGCCGGCCACCGCTTCCGCCATG
>PNJM01000101.1 GCA_013821865.1 Rhodocyclaceae bacterium | reverse complement strand
CCCGTCCTTCCACGGCTGGAAACGCTTGCCGACCGCCTCCTGCCCGGGCCAGCAAAGCTCCGCCATGGCCACGTTGATCACCGCCACGCGCGGCGTGTTGGGCTGGTCCGCTTCGGTCAGCGTGCGGCCACTGCGCAGGCGGATGCCGATCCCTTCGAGAAAGCCCGGGGAGACGACCGAGAGCTTTGCCGGAGCCACGCCGTCCTTCAACGCCCCCGACGGATTCTCCGGCCGCACCTCGCGCGCATTGATCTGGTTGTCGAACGGCATGTGACTCGTCAGGCCGGCCGCCTCCACTCCGGGCAACGCCCGCACGCGCGTCAGCAGCTCCTGGTTGAAATTCCGCACCCGGTCCTCCGCATACCCCTGCAACGCCAGATCGTAGGACAGCATCAGCAGCCGCTCCGGCCGGAACCCCAGCTCGACGCCCTGCACGCGACGCAGGCTCTGCAGGAACAACCCTGCGCACACCAGCACGATCAGCGACATCGTCACCTGGCCCATCACGAGCGAGTTCCGCAGCCGGTGCTTGCCGCCGGTCGGCAGGTCCTCGTTGCCCCGCTTCAACTGCGACACGAGGTCTATCCGCGACGCCCGCAAGGCCGGCAGCAACCCGCTCGTCACACCAGCCACGAGCGAGATCGCCACCAGGAACGCGATGCCCTGCCAGCTTGGAGACCCGTCGATCGCGATCGGAATGTCCCCCTGCGGGGTGAACCGCTGCATCAACCGGCCCATGGCTTCGCTGATCACCCAACCAGCCGCACCCGCCAGCACCGCGAGCACCACGCTCTCCACCAGCAGTTGGCGGATCAGCCGCGCGCGCGTCGCCCCGACCGCCGACCGCACCGTGAACTCGCGCTGCCGCGTCGCCGCTCGCGCGATCATCAGGTTGGTCACATTCGCGCAGGCCGTGAACAGCACCAGCGTCACGAGCCCGAGAAAAAGAGCCAGGAAAACGGGCAGAAACTCCGCCACGCTCGGGTCCGGCCGCGACCGGCTTTCCGCCAGCACCACCGACCGGATCTGCCGATGTTCGGCCGGGTGCTCCTTCGCGATCTGCCCGAGCACGACTGCGGCCTCGGACCGCAACTCCTCGATCCGCACACCAGGCCGCAGCCGCGCCAACGCGCGCCACGACGGCGCGCCGCGCCACTCCAGCAGACCCGCCGCACTCGGCCGGAACGTGTCGATCGCCCCCGCCGGCACGAACGCACTCATCGCCAGCATTCCGTGGAATCCGTGGAACTTCTCCCGCGCCACGCCGACCACGGTGAACGGTTTGCCATTCAAGCGCACCACCCGGCCCACGATGTCCGGATCGCCGCCGAACTTCGTCTGCCAGCAATCGTGGGACAACACCGCCACGGGTGCTGCCCCCTTCGCCTCCCCGTCCGCCGGCAGCAGGGTCCGCCCGCGCGCGGCCGCGATCTCCAGAGCCGTGAAGGCATTCGGCGAGACCACTTCCACCCAGGTCCGTTGCGGCGCCGCGCCGTCGGCGCTCAGGTTGGCCGGCGCCGGCATCGACGCCACCAGCGCTTCGACCGTCCGCAGCCGGTCCCGGTAATCCCGGTAATCCGGATAGGAAACTCCGTGCGGCATCTGGATCATGTCGCTGCGATGCATCAGCAACGCGATCCGCTCCGCCTCCGGCAGCGTCGACTTCCGCAGGAAGAACAGGTCGACCATCCCGAACAGCACGGCGTTCACCGCGATGCCGAAGGCCAGCGTCAGCACCACGACCGCGGAGAAGCCGGGCGACTTGGCGATCTGGCGCAGCGCGGTGCGCGTGTCCTGCCGCAGCTCGTCGAGCCAGCGCCAGCCGCGCTCGTCGCGCGTGCGCTCCTCGATGCTCGGCACGTTGCCGAACTCGCGCAGCGCCGCGTGGCGCGCCTCCTCGGGCGACATTCCCGCCGCGCGGTTGGCCTCGGTGGCCAGCGCCACGTGCGTGCGGATTTCCTCCGCCAGTTGGGCGTCCAGTTCCTTTTTCCGGAACAGAGACTTCAGGTGAAACACGAGGGACGAGCACCAGCGCATGGCGGGACGGGGGTTAAGTGGCGTTGAGCATCTGGTTGATCGTGCGCGAGAGCAGCTCCCACTGGGTGCGTTCCTCCTCGAGCTGCTTGCGCCCGGCCTTCGTGAGCGCGTAGTAGCGCGCCTTCCGGTTGCTCTCAGTCACGCCCCAATCGCCCTCGATCCAGCCCTGCTTCTCCAACCGGCAGAGCGCCGGATAAAGCGAGCCCATCTCCACCTGGAACACCTCGGCCGACATCTGCCTCAGCCGCAGCGAGAGGCCGAAGCCGTGCATCGGCTCCAACTGGAGCGCCTTCAGGATCAGCATGTCGAGCGTGCCCTGCAACAGTTCGGATTTTTCCTTGGTCATCGCGTCTCCTTCAGAAGTTCTGAATGAGAAATGCGCCCGCTCCTTCAGAACGTCAATAGGAAAACCGAACGAGGCCCTCCCCGACGTCTTTCCGGCGGATTTACTCCGCCCGCAACGCCACCATCGGGTCCACCTTCGCCGCCCGCCGGGCCGGCAGCCAGCTCGCCAACGCCGCCACGGTCAGCACCGCGAGCCCCGCGCCCGCCAGCGCCCACGGATCGGCCGGGCTGATGCCGTAAAGCGTGCTCCGCAGCGCCGCGCCGACCGCAACCGCAAGCAGCAACCCGCACGCAACGCCAATGCCCGCGAGCATCAACCCCTGGCGCAGCACGAGCCGCGTCGCGCTGCGCGGTTCCGCCCCCAGCGCGATGCGTATGCCCAACTCTCGCGTGCGCCGCGCCACCGCGTAAGCGACCACGCCGTAGAGCCCGCTCACCGCGAGCAGAAACGCCAAGCCTCCCAACACGCCGCCGAACCACGCCCCGATCCACTGCGGCATCAACGCCGTCCGCAGCTGCCCGTTCAGCGTCTCGATCATGAACGTCGCCGTCGGCGTCTCCATCCGGCGCAACCGGTCGCGCAGCGGCGCCGCCAACGCGCCGGGATCGCCCTGCGTGCGCACGATCACCAGCCAATCGCCGGTGCGTTCCTGCCGCAGCGGCAGGTAGAAAAACGGCAGCGTCGCCGGATCGCGTTCCGTGAGGTCGCTGACATCGCCGACGACCCCCACCACCTCGCGCGGCAACAGCTCATCGCGGCCGATGAACACGGTTTGGCCCACCGGACTCTCTCCCGGCCAGAACCGCCGCGCCATCGCCGCGCTCACGATCACCACGCGCCCGCCCGCCCGGTTGTCCTGCGCGGTGAAGTCGCGGCCCTGAGTCAATGGCACCCCGACCACGCGGAAGAAGCCGTGGTCGACCTGATTGCAGGCGACGAGCTCCGCTTTGTCCGCTCCAGGCAGACGGACCGACAGCGTGCGCCGGCTGCCGATCACGCTATTGGCGACCGTCGTCGCCTGCGCGCCGGGCAAGCCCGCCACGGCGCCGCGCAGCTCATCGAGCAGAGTGTCGAAATCCCGCCGCGTCGCGCCTTCCGGCACGGCGTAGGCGAGCAGCAGGTTGCGCTCTCCAAGACCGAGGTCGCGCGCCGCACCGGTCAAGAAGCCCCGCACGAACAACGCCGCCACCGCCAGGAACGTCATCGCGATCGCCACCTGGGCGATCACGAGCACATTCCGGCTCGGCGTGCGACCCAGGTGCCCGACATCGGATTTCAACATCGCCGAGACGTCCAGCTGCGACGCGCGCCACGCCGGCATCACGCCGAACGCCAGCGTCGCCGCCACCGCGAGGCTGAGCGTCAGGCCCAGCACGCGCAGATCCACCTGCACGTCGGGCGTGAACATGGCCAGCGTCACCGGCAGAATCCCCGGCAAAATCCGCAGGCTCCACCAGGCCAGCACGAGCCCCAGCGCGGCACCGAGCGCCGCCAGCAGCGCAGCCTCGATCAGCAGGTAGCGCATCACGCGTCCACGACTCGCGCCCAGGGCCAGCCGCACCGCAATCTCGCGCCGCCGCTCCTCGTAGCGGCCGAGCAGCAGGCACGACACATTCGCGCAGGCGACGACCAGCACCAATCCGACCACCGGTCCCGTGATGTAGGTCAGCCGGCCACCGTGATCCATCCGCGACTCCCGCTCCGTCACGACGCGCACGCGCTCGCCGAACCGGTTTGCCCCCACTGCCCCCCACTCTGGCCGGGTAAAGATGGTGCCCGCCTCGGCGCGCACCTGGGCCGCCGAGACACCCGGTGCCATGCGCCCGAACACCGAGAAATCCCGCCGCGTCGTCGCTCCGCCCCCGGAGGTCTGCGCCGGGAACCAAACCTCCGTTGTCGGAAGCCGGTCTTCTCCGACGAACCCTTTCGCCGCCACGCCCACGACCGTCGCCGGGCGTTCGTTCAGGACGATGGTCTCGCCCACGACGCCCGGATCGCCGCCAAACCGGCGTTGCCACAGAGCATGGCTGATCACGACAATCGGCTCCGCAAGGTCGGCACTGCGCGAGCCGAAGAGCCGCCCCGCCGCCGGGGCGACGCCCAGCACCTCGAAGTAATTGCTCGTCACCACCCGCGCCGGCACGAGTTCCGTGCGATCTTGTCCCTGCAACAGCCGGTTGATCCGCCACGAGCCGGCGAGCCCGCCCACCGAGTTCATCTCTGCCTGCAACTGCTGGAGTTCCTGAAAAGTGAACCGGGGGCGTTCGAATTTGACGATCGTTTCCGGATCGTGGATCGGGAGCGGGCGCAAAAACGCCCCATCCATCACGCTGAAGATCGTGGCGTTGATCCCGATCCCCACGGCGAGCGACAGCACGGCCAGCACGGTCGTGCCCGGAGTGCTGGCCAATTGTCGCACCCCTTGCCGGAGATCGCGCCCCAACTGTTCGAGCCACACGCCGAGCCGACCCGCGCGCTGTTCGCGGCAGCGTTCCTGCATGCTCGCCACGTTGCCGAACTGCCGCTGCGCCGCATAGCGCGCCTCCGCGGCATCCATTCCCGCCGCGCGGTTCCGCTCCGCCTGCAGCTCCAGATGCAGCCGCATTTCCTCGGCCATCTCGGCGTCGAGTTTGTCTTTGCGAAAGAGCATGCGAAATTTCCGGAGGTTATTCATGGGAAATGGGGCGAAATCGCGGACCGCTTCAGAAGAAAGCAAACCAGAGGGTGCCCTCCCTTGGTCTGCTGGGGTGTGGATACTGGCGGCGGGGCCCTGCCGCCGCCAAATGGTCACTGGGGTGATACCGCTTCATGGTCACTCCGCCCGCAAAACCTCCACCAGGTTGAATCGCGTCGCCCGGCGGGCCGGAATGTAGCTGGCGATGATGACAATCAGGACCAGCAGGGTCGTGACTCCCGGCACCACGAACGGATCAAACGGGGTGACCCCCACGAGAATCGTCCGCAGCGCCGTCGCCGCGAGCATGCCTCCGGCCAGCCCCAGTCCGATCCCGGCGCCGGCGAGAGCCAGCCCTTCGCGCACGATGAGCCGGCGCAAGTCTCCGGCCTGCGCTCCCAGCGCCTGGCGAATGCCGAACTCGCGCGTGCGCTGTCCGACCACGTAGCCGACGACGCCATGGAGCCCGGCCACGGCCATCGCCACGGCGATCAGGGCGAAGGTCATGATCATGCCCGAATACGTCCGCCGCAATGAGAGCGACTGCCTGATCCTTTCCTCCATGGTGGCGAGGCCGGCCACCGGCATCGTGGCATCCTGCTCCTGCAGCAAGGTGCGCACGGCCGGCCCCAGCGCGGCGGGGTCGCCCTTCGTGCGCACCACGATGCCAAGACTCGACTGCGGCATGGCCTGAAACGGCAGATAGACACCGGGGCGGACCTCGCCCTCGAGACCGTAATGGCGCACGTCCCGCGTGACGCCGATCACCTCGAGCCAGGGATTTTTGCTTCCCTTGGAGCGCATGCGCTTGCCCACGGCGCTTTCACCCGGCCAGTAGAGCCGCGCGAGCGCTTCATTGAGGATGATGGTCTGACGCCAGTTCTTGTCGTCGAAGGGTCGCCCGGCTGCCAGAGCAATGCCCAGGGTGGCGAAATAGCCCGGAAAGCACGTGCGGGTCAGCACCACGGGGGACTTGGCCTCCGGCCCGCCGGGCAGACCGCCTTCCGGCTCGAAGAAATTGCCGATGTGCTGGCCGGAAAACGGCAGCACGGTCGAGGCGCTTGCCGACTCGACGTCCGGCAACGCCCGCAGGCGCGTCAGATGCTCTTCGAAGAAGGCGAGGCGCGACGCGTTGCCCTGGTATTTCGCCTCGGGAAGTTGGAGCCCGTAGGTCAGCACATGGTCCGGCCGGAAACCGGGATCGATTTCCTGCACCCGGAGGAAGGCCCGGCCGAGAAAACCCGCGAGAAGCAGCAGCATCAGGGCGAGGGCGATCTCCGCGACCACCAGGGCGCGCAGGGAAAAGAGCCGCTGGCCGGATGCCGTGATCTGGTGCGCGCCCGGGCCCAGCACCGCGCCCAGATCGAGCCGCCGCAGGATGAATCGCGCGGGGATCAACCCGGCGACGGCCGCGCACAGCGCCGTCAGACCCAGCAGGAAGACCACGAAGCGACCGTCGATCCCGAGTTGGATCCAGGCCGGCAGATCCGCGAGGAGGCTCTTGACGCCGTCCAGCAGCCAGCGGCCCAGCAGGGCGCCCGCCGCGCCCCCGAACAGGGCGAGAAGCAGGCTCTCGGCCAGGAGTTGTCGCACCAATTGGAGGCGGGACGCGCCCAGCGCCGCCCGCAAGCCCAGCTCGGGCACCCGGCCCAGCGTGCGCGCCAGCATGAGTCCGGCGACATTGGCACAGGCGATGAGCAGCAGCACGCCCACCGCAGACAGCAGAATGGCCGCGATGATACCGCCGCCACCGAGATGACGATCCAGCAGCGGTTGCACGACCGGTGCGGTGACTTCATTGTCCTTCGCCTCGGGGATCCGGGCCCGGTGGATGCGCAGCAGATCGGCGGAGGCCTGCGCAAGGGTGACTCCGGGTTTCAGCCGGCCGACGGCCATGCCGCCATAGTGGGGCGGCTTGGCCGCAAACGGGATCCAGAGCGCCGCGCGCGACGGCAACACGGCGGTCGGTGGCAGCACGCCGATGATTTCATGGGCCTCAGCGTCGATCGTTATGCTCCGGCCGAGAACCGCGGGATCGCCGGCGAACCATTCCTGCCAGATGTGATGGCCGATCAGGGCGACCTTGGCTCCGCCCCGGAACTCCTCCTCCGACCCAAACATCCGGCCGAGCACCGGCTGGAGACCGAACACCGCCGCCAGATCATGTGTGACCCGCTGACCCGGCACCCGCGCGCTTTGTTGCCCGGCCATCAGGCTGAACTCCCCGCCCCGCCACGTCGCCATGCCGGCAAAGGTCTGGTTGTGCTCCCGCCACGCCTCGAAATCCGCGTAGTTGATGCCCGCATAGCGCAGGTTCCACTTCGGCGCGGTCTCGTCGAGATCCACGAGCTGCTCCGGGTGCGGGAACGGCAGCGGCTTCAGGAACAGCCCGTTGACGAAACTGAAGACGATGACATTGCCCCCGATGCCCAGGGCCAGGATCAAAACGGCAGCGGCGGTGAATCCGGGACTCCGCCGCAAGGTCCGGCCCGCCAGCAGCAGATCCTTGCCCAGTTGTTCGAGCCACACCCAGTTTCTCACCTCCCTCGCCTGCTCCTGGATGCTCGCCACGTTGCCGAACTGCCGCTGCGCCGCGTAGCTCGCCTCGGCGGCATCCATTCCGGCCGCGCGGTTCCGCTCCGCCTGCAGCTCCAGATGCAGCCGCATCTCCTCGGCCATCTCGGCCTCCCGCTTTCCTTTGCTGAACAGCGAGCGGAACTGGCGCCAGAGTTGCACAGTCAGGTGATGTTTGGCTCGGGAGATCGCGGAGGAGAACTCCGCTCACCCGGGGATTGGTTGTCTCTGCGCTCTCGGCAGCCTCCTGTTGAATTGGATCGGCGGTCCCGGTCTCACGCGTTGCCCAGCACGAAATTGATCGCGGTGGAGAGCTTCGCCCAGCTCTGCTCCTCGACCGTGAGCTGCTTCCGGCCCGAGGCGGTGAGCGTGTAGAACTTGGCCTTCCGGTTGTTCTCGGAGACGCCCCACTCCGACTTGATCCACCCCTGATCCTCGAGCCGGTAGAGCGCCGGATAGAGCGAGCCCTGCTCCACCGTCAGCATCTCCTTCGACATTTGCTGAATCCGGAGCGAGATGCCGAAGCCGTGCATCGGCTCGTTCTGCAGCGATTTCAGGATCAGCAGGTCGAGAGTGCCCTGCAGGAGGTCGGCTTTGTTCTGGGTCATGGCGGCCTTTCCTAGATTTTCTAGGAGAGAGCCAGCCTTCCCCTAGATTGTCAAGGAGAGAGTCGGGACGCTTGCGCCGCCGCGATTGAAACCGGAGCGGACATTTCCACCCCGCGGCTTTGCTCTGGCCTCGCGCCGCTCCCGCGCCTTTCCTCCCTCCATGTCCGCGGATGCCTCCCCGCTGCTCTCGCCGGCCCAGCGCCGGCTGACGGGCTTCGCCCTCGCCCTCCTCGCCGTGCTGGCCATCGCCGGCTCGTTCATCGTCTTTTTCGCCGGGCTGG
>PNJM01000100.1 GCA_013821865.1 Rhodocyclaceae bacterium | reverse complement strand
GGCCGCCACAACGTCTTCTACCAGCGCTACAAGGATTTCGAGCAGCCCTGGAATGACATCCCGAAGGCGCGCCTGGCCGGCATGGAAGGCCGCTTCTCGACGCGCATGGGCGCGGCGATCCGCCACGCCGGCCATCATCTCTCGCAGGTGCGCGCGGCGAAGAAACTCCTTTTGGTCGTTACCGACGGCGAGCCGGCCGACATCGATGTGCGCGATCCGCAGTACCTGCGCTTCGATGCGAAAAAGGCGGTCGAGGACGTCGGCCGCCTCGGCGTCACGCCGTTCTGCCTGACGCTCGATCCGCGCGCCGACCAATACGTGGCGCGCATCTTCGGCCAGAGGAACTACCTGATCCTCGATCATGTCGAACGCCTGCCCGAGCGGCTGCCGCAGCTTTACGCCGGGCTGACGCGATGAAGGCCGTCATCTTCGACGTGGATGGTACGCTTGCCGATACCAAGGAGGCGCATCGCCAGGCCTTCAACGCCACCTTCAGGGAGTTCGGTCTGCCCTGGCACTGGGATGTCGAACTCTACGTCGAACTGCTGGCGGTGGCCGGCGGCAGGGAGCGTCTGGCCCACTACTGCCGCTGCGTCGATCCGGCGTGCCTCGCCCAGCCGGACGGCATGGACTTCATCGCCCGGTTGCACCAGCGCAAGACGCGCGTTTACGAGCGGCGCGTCGAGATGGGCGAGGTGCCGGCCCGGCCCGGCGTCGTGCGCCTGATCCGCGAATTGCTGGAAGCGGACGTGCGACTGGCGATCGCTACCACCACCTCGCGCGCCAACGTCGATGCGCTGCTGGCGAAGAGCTTTCCCGATCTTCCCGCGTTTGCCACCTTCGAAGCCATCGGCGCCGTCGCCCTGCGCCGCTGGCACGTCGCCTGGCGCGTCACCACGCACGGACTGCCCCCGTAAGGAGAATCTCGTGACTTGAAGGATCTGCTGCGCCACGCGCGTGCCAACTGCTACGAGCGCGATTGATTCGTGTATTCGCGGCTGGCGACGTATCTTGAAATAGTCGGCGCTGGCGGGACGGCGCGAGCGAAATCAGGCGGACTTGTGCAGCGGCGCGAACAGCCCGCCTCGCGCATGCTCGCTGACCGCCAGCGCGGCGGGATGGCTCAATCGCCGCTCGGCCGAAATCAGGAAAAAGCGTTCGCGTATCTCGTCCGTTTCTCCCAGGCTGACGACCCGGTAGTGTGCCGTCACGTCCGGCACGCTGGCCGCCGGCGCGGGGAACACGCCGGCGCCGGCTTCGCCGAAGGCTTTCATCAGGGCGCTGTCATCGAATTCGCCGACGATGCGCACGCGTTTCCCTTGCCGCTCCAGCCAGCGCGGCAGGGCGCCGTGGAGCGCGCTGTCGCGGCCGGGCAGCAGCAGCGGCGCACCATCCAGGCAATCCGGGAAACCGCCCGTCAGCCGCCCGGCCAGCGCGGGCGCGGCCATGAAGGCCACGCCCGTTTCGCCCAGCGGGTGGCTATAGCCCTTGACCTCCGTACCCGGCGGTATGGGGCGGTCGGCCAGCACCATGTCGAGACGGTGGATCGCAAGGTCCGCCAGCAGGCGGTCGAGGCGGTCCTCCTGGCAGATCAGGCGCACCGCCTCGGGAAGTTCCAGCATCGGCGCCAGCAGGCGATGGGCGATGAATTTCGGCACCACGTCGGCGATGCCGACGCGAAAGGTGATAAAGCGTTCCTCGGCGCCGTTCCTGAGCAAATCCTCCAGTTCGGCCCCGGTCTGGAAGATTTCCTCGGCGTAGGAAAGCGCCAGCTTGCCGGCCTCGGTCAGTTCGAGCCGTCGCCCGACGCGGCGGAACAAAGCCACGCCCAGGCGTTCCTCGAACTGGGAAATTTGCCCGGAGAGCGTCTGCGGTGTCAGATGCAGTCGCTCAGCCGCGCGGATGACGCCCCCCGAACGAGCGACGCTGACGAAGTAATGCAGGTGCTTGTAGTTGAGCATGGCGATAGCCAATTGTTCGTATTTTTCGATCATATCACATTCATTTATCTGTTTGTAACGAATGTTCGATGAACCCATAATCTTGACGTCATCCACTCCAGCCAGAGGATTTCCATGAACCTTCAGATTCAAGCTCAAGACTTCACCCTGACCGATGGGCTGCGCCAGCATGTGGCCTCGCGCCTGGCCTACGCTCTCAATCACGGCCGGGATATCGTGATCCGCATCGTCGTGCGCTTGTCCGATGTCAATGGTCCGCGCGGCGGCGTGGACAAGTGTTGCGGCATCGAGGTCCGTCTCAAGGGCGCGCCCGCCCTGATCGTCGAGGATACCCAGGCCGACCTTTACGTCGCCATCGACCGCGCGTCCGAACGCATTGGCCGTACGCTCGATCGCCGCCTGGCGCGACAACGCGACTTTCCCGCCGCATCGATGGCCCGGCAGCCCCTGCCCACGGAGGAAACGGCATGAAGCGCCGTGTCGCAACAGCGCCCCTGATCGGCGTCGTCATGGGTTCCGATTCGGATTGGCCGACCCTGCAGGCGGCGGCGCGCGTGCTGGAGGACTTCGGCGTTCCTTATGAGGCGCGCGTGGTTTCCGCGCATCGCACGCCGGACCTGATGTTCGAATACGCAGCGGCGGCGCAAGGGCGCGGCCTGCGCGCCATCATCGCGGGGGCGGGCGGCGCGGCGCACCTGCCGGGCATGCTCGCCGCCAAGACCATCGTTCCCGTGCTCGGCGTGCCGGTGCAGTCGAAGGCGCTGGCGGGCAAGGATTCGCTGCTGTCCATCGTGCAGATGCCGAAGGGCATCCCCGTCGCCACCTTCGCCATCGGCGAGGCCGGCGCGGCCAACGCGGGGCTTTTTGCCGTCGCGCTGCTGGCCACGACCGACAACAAGCTGGCGAAAAAACTCGCCGAATTCCGCGAGGCGCAGACGGCGAAGGTGCTGGCAATAAAACTGGAACTGCCAAAATGATCCTGCCGCCTGCCACCCTCGGCCTGCTCGGCGGCGGTCAGTTGGGCCGCTTCTTTGTCATGGCGGCGCACGAGCTGGGTTATCGGGTCGTCGTGCTCGATCCCGATCCCGACAGCCCGGCCGGCCGCATCGCAGACGAACATCTTGCCGTCGCCTACGACGATCCCGCCGCCCTCGGCCACTTGGCCGAATCCTGTGCCGCCGTGACCACGGAATTCGAGAACGTGCCGGCCAACGCCTTGCATTACCTCGCCATGTCCGTGCGCGTGCGGCCCGGCGCCGAAGCCGTGGCCATCTGCCAGAACCGCAGCGCCGAGAAGGATTTCCTGAGGCGCCACGGTTTTCCTCATGCGCCTTACGCCGACATCCGCAACGAGGAGGACGCGAAGAACGCCGACACCGGCCTGTTTCCCGGCATCCTCAAGGTGGCGCGCTTCGGCTACGACGGCAAGGGCCAGGCCCGCGTCACGAATAGAGAGGAAGCGCTGGCAGCCTTCCATCAATTCAGGTTCGAGCCCTGCGTGTTGGAAAAAATGCTGCCACTGGACCATGAGGTTTCGGTGGTGCTGGCGCGCGACGAGGCGGGCAAGATCGAATGTTTTCCGGCAGTCGAGAATCGTCACCTGCACGGCATTCTCGACATTTCTTCGGTGCCGCCGGCGCGAGCGTGCCTCACCGGGAACGCCGAGAACATGGCCGCGGACATTGCCCGCATGATCGACTACGTCGGTGTGATGGCCGTGGAACTCTTCGTTGTCCGTGGCCAGCTTTACGTCAACGAGATGGCGCCGCGGCCACACAACTCGGGGCATTACACGCTCGACGCCTGTCTCACCGATCAGTTCGAGCAGCAGGTGCGCGTGCTGTGCGGCCTGCCGCTGGGCGATGTTCACGCCCATTCGGCCGCGACCATGGTCAATCTGTTGGGCGATCTCTGGTATCTGGACGACCCAAACCACACCCGCGAGCCGGATTGGCAAAAGCTGCTGGCCGTGCCCAATCTCAAGCTGCATCTCTACGGCAAGCGTCGTGCCAAACCGGGGCGAAAGATGGGGCATTTCACCGTGATCGGGGACGAGCCGGGAGCGGTGCATGAAACGGCCACGGTGGCCCGTGCGGCCATCGGCATTGCCGATGACTGATCGCGCCCTTTGCCTGGAGAAGATGGCATGAACAAATCCGGCTTTCTCGCCCTTGCCGCGCAGTTGGCCCCCGGCATCTTCCGCGTACGCTGCGGTACCTGGCTGGCCATCGCCGTCGGGCTGCTGGGGGTGTTCGCCTTGCTCGCCTGGGGCGCGGTTTCGCTGTTCGGCTGGTTCTGGGGGCAGGCGAAAAGCCTGGCGGAAATCGCGCCCGAGGCGGCGCGCGGCGCGATCGGGCGGGTCGAGCAGGCCGTGCCCGGCGCACGCGAACAGCTCGGCAAGTTTGTGCCGGCGCTGAAACCCGAACCACCGCCGCGCGATGTCTCGGGTACGGACGTCGGACCGGTGGCGCGCTATCCCGGTCTGGCGCGCTCCCACTGGCATCGCGAAGGGCGCGAGATCACGGTGCGCTACGAGGGCGAGGCCGACTTTGCGGCAGTGCTGGATCACTACGTCAAGGGCTTCGCCGCGCAGGGCTACGCCCAGAACCTGCTCTCCGCCACGTCCGGGGAGGAGAAGCACGAATATCTCAAGAGCGCCGACCGCGTCGGATTCACGCTCACGCAAAAACCGAAAGGCGGGCTCAAGGTGACCCTCGTCGCCGTCCTGCCATGACTTTTCGCAACGGACAACAGGAAGAATCGCGACCATGACGCTCGAAGAACAAAAATCCATTCTCGCCATCGCCTTGCATGCCGCCTTCGCCGACGGCGCCAAGGACGACCGCGAACGGGAAGAAGTCCGCCGCATCGCCGACTCCCTGGCCGACCAGGCCGGCGCGCCCGACCTCGGCCGGCTCTACCAGGATGTGCTGCTCAAGCGCTTGCCGCTGAAAACCGCGGCGGCGGCCCTGGCCGATCCCGGCCAGCGCCAGCTCGCCTATGAAATGGCCCTGTGCGTGTGCGAGGCCGACGGGCGCCTGGCCGATGCGGAACGGCGTTTCCTGGAGGAACTGAAACGCCTGCTCGATCTGCCGGCGGCCGAGACCGACCTGATCGAGGGCGAGGTCGATGTCATCGTCGATCAGACCGAATTCGTCCCACCCGCGACGCCGCCAGCGATTGCCGGGACGACCGCTGTTGCCGACGCCGAGCTGGACAAGTCCATCCTCAATTACGCCCTGCTCAATGGCGCGCTGGAACTGCTGCCGCAGTCCTGGGCGTCGATGGCCATCATTCCGCTGCAAGTCAAGATGGTCTATGGCATCGGCAAGGCGCACGGCGTGGAGCTCGACCAGGGCCACATCAAGGAATTCATCGCCGCGGCCGGGGTGGGCCTCACCTCGCAATATCTTGAACAGATGGGCCGCAAACTGCTCGGCGGGCTGCTCGGCAAGGCGGCGGGCAAGACCTTCGGCAAGATCGGCGGCGCCGCCGTCGGCATGGCGTTCTCTTTCGCCACCACCTACGCGCTGGGCCAGGTCACCAAACGCTATTACGCCGGCGGGCGGACGATGAACACGGCCATGCTGCGCGATGCCTTCCAGAACCTGCTCGGCCCCGCCAAACAGATGCAGGCCCAATATCTGCCGCAAATCCGGCAGAAGGCCGCAACGCTCGACGCCGGCCAGGTCATGGCGCTGATGCGCGCATGAGGATGTTTTCATGAACGATGCCGTTACCGTCAGCTTCGCCACCGGCCCGATGTGGGCCGGCTTCATCGCCTTCGTCCTCGCCATGCTGGCGCTCGACCTGTTCGTTTTCGGCGGGCGCAAGGCGCACCGGGTGCCCGTCAAGGAAGCGCTGGCCTGGGTGATCGCCTGGGTCAGCCTCGCACTCGCCTTCGCCGGCCTGCTCTGGTGGTACCTGAACGACACCCAGGGAGCAGAAGTCGCCCAGCGCAAGACGCTGGAGTTCCTCGCCGGCTACCTGATCGAGCAGTCGCTGTCGGTGGACAACATGTTCGTATTCGTCATGATCTTCACCTACTTCGCGGTGCCGCCGGAGCTGCAGCGCCGCGTGCTGCTCTACGGCGTGCTCGGCGCCATCCTCATGCGCGCCGGCATGATCTTCGCCGGCGTCTGGCTGGTCCAGCAGTTCGCCTGGATCCTCTACGTCTTCGGCGCCTTCCTGGTCATCACCGGCATCAAGATGATCATCTTCGCCGAAGCGGAACCCGACCTTGAAAAGAATCCGCTCCTGCGCTGGCTGCGCGGGCATATGCGCATCACGCCCGAGTTCCATGGCGAGCGCTTCTTCGTCCGCCAGAACGGCATCCTCTGGGCGACGCCGATGTTCCTCGTGCTGGTGCTGATCGAAGCCAGCGACCTGGTGTTCGCGGTGGATAGCATCCCGGCGATCTTCGCCGTGACTACCGATCCCTTCATCGTGTTCACCTCGAACATCTTCGCCATCATGGGCCTGCGCGCCCTGTATTTCCTGCTCGCCGACATGGCCGACCGCTTCCATCTGCTCAAGTACGGCCTGGCCATCGTGCTGGTCTTCATCGGCGGCAAGATGCTGGCGGCGCCGTGGTTCCACCTGCCGATCCAGTGGTCGCTCTCCATCGTCGCCGGCATCATCCTGGTCTCGGTCGCGGCCAGCCTCGCCCTGTCGAAACCCAAACCCGTTGCCGCTGGAGAAGACGCATGAGCGACCAACCCGATCTTCCCGTCCCGATCACTTCCGAGCGCGAAAACTCATGCACCTGAGCGGGCCGCCCTTGACGGTGGTGCCCTGAATCGCGCCGCCCCCAGGTTGCGCGGCGTGCCGGCTGACGCCGTCCCGCCAGCGCCGACTTTTGAAACCCATTTTCATCAACCACAGGAGACTGCAATGAACCATCCGAGAATCCAGGCCATCGCCCTGCCGCATGGCGGCGCGGAATCCATCCTCGCCACCAACAAGGTGATCCGCAACACCTACCTGCTGCTGTCGATGACGCTGCTGTTCGCCGCTGTCACCGCCGCCGCGTCGGTCGCCATGAAATTGCCGCATCCGGGCTTGATTCTGACGCTGGTCGGCTACTTCGGCCTGTTGTACGCCACCCACAAGCTGAAGAACAGCGGCTGGGGCCTGGTCTCCGTCTTCGCGCTGGCGGGCTTCTTGGGCTATACGCTCGGCCCCATCGTCAGCCACTACCTCGGCCTGCCCAACGGCGGCCAGACGGTGATGATGGCGATGGCCGGCACCGCCGCTATCTTCCTCGGCCTGTCCGGCTACGCGCTGACCACCAGGAAGGACTTCAGCTTCATGGGCGGCTTTCTCATGGTCGGCATCCTGCTTGCCTTCCTCGCCGGTCTGGCCGCGATCTTCTTCGCGATTCCGGCGCTGTCGCTGACGGTTTCGGCGGCTTTCGTGCTGCTGATGTCCGGCCTCATCCTCTATGAAACCAGCAACATCATCCACGGCGGCGAGACCAACTACGTGATGGCGACCGTCACGCTGTTCGTGTCGATATTCAATCTCTTCACCAGTCTGCTGCATCTGCTTGGCTTCATGAACAGCAGCGACTGATTACAAAGGCAGACGTGTGCGCTGTCTGGGCGTTCTACCACCCAACCGGGTGTATTTCAGGAGATGAACATGAAAAGCAAAAGCGAGTCAGTGAGCCAGTCCAAAGACAATGGATCAGCGAAACATGAAGACGGATTGGGCACGATGGAGTCGGCGTCCGCCAACAATGATTGCCCGCGTGAGCAAATGATCGCGGAAGCGGCCTATTTCCTCGCCGAACGGCGTGGCTTTGCCCCCGAAAACGACATAGCCGACTGGTTGCAAGCCGAAGGCGATGTGACAGCCACGATCGGCAGCGGTCAGTCGTAGGCGGGCGACAGAGACTCCCCGGATGAAATGGGTGGTGACTGAAAGTGACCACGATAATGAAAAAAATCTGGCAGCATGAAATCGTTCATGTCCTCACGCCGGCTTTTCTGGTGAATTCGGCGCGGCAGGCCTGCCGCTACGAAACCGCCGATGAGGGGCGGATGGCGCCAGGCTACTACCTTGCACTGTGCGCGGGCGGGGTGAGCCGTTCGAGCTACGGTCGCGGGGGGCGGTTTTTCGGTCCATTCACGACTCTGGCCGAAGCGCGGTTTCTGCAGACCAGTGCCGCAGCGCTGGGGATCATCGACATGGCGGTTCCCGTTCCGCCTGCGCCCTCGCATGGGTTCGGGTACAGGCGATCTCACGCAGTTCGCCGCGAGGTTTCCGGCGTTTTGTCGGAGCAAAACTTGGTGCGGGGAGCGTCCACGGGTTTTACTGGATTTTTCAATTCGTCCAATGATCCTGAGTGACGCCGCGCAGGAAGGAAAGGCTCCAGCGCCACGTCCACCGGCTCGGCTGGGCGAGCGTTGCAGCAATCGTGTTGGGTTTCGCTGCCGATCATGGGCTTGCGGCGTAAAGATTGACGTCATTGCCCTGTGTTTTTTCAAAGGAGTAACAAATGAATGAAATCTTGACTGGCATGACGGGCATGACGGGCGGCCTGGGCTTGCTCATC
>PNJM01000099.1 GCA_013821865.1 Rhodocyclaceae bacterium | reverse complement strand
CGGGGCTGGGGTGCTTGGGTCGCTCATTCCGGAATCACGTCTTGCGGGCCTGGGCGTCCAGCATCTGCTTGACGCTGTCGATCAGGCCGTCGGCCACCTTGCCGGCGTCGACCTGGAAGCGGCCTTCGGTGATGGCCTGCTTGATTTCCGCGACGCGGCCGGAGTCGATGACCGGCACATTGGCGAGGGCGGCCTCGATTTCCTGCATCCGCCCGGCAAGCGAGGACAGCTCGACGGTCGAACCGGAGGCGGCGGCGGAGGTGGTGGAACCGTTCGTACTCTTGGCGGGACGCGGACGCGGCTCGCCGCCGGGCAGTCCGCCGACGGAACCTACGGAGTTGTCGATTTTCACGGCTGTTTTCCTTAAATGGTGTGACCTCAGGTGTTCCTTACGGCATATCGCGGAAAAACTTGAGCACAAAATCGCAATGACATGATTCTACGCCAAACTATCCGTCCGGCAAGTCAATAGGTCACCTCGACGATGCCGCCCGGCCGGGCGATGCCGGACACGGTCTGGCCCGAGGCTGTCCTCACCTGCACCACCTGGCCATCCGAGGCGTTGTTGAGCGCCCGCCCCTCGGTCGCCACCTGGAAGCCCTTTCCCTTCGATACCACTTTCACGCTCTGGTTCTGCTGCACGGCGAGCTGGGCGCGCAGGATGTCGCTGCGCAGGACCTGGCCGGATTGGACGCTGATCGTCACCGTCTGTCCCACCGCCTGGGCTGCCTCGGTGACGATGCCGGCAGGCAACTCCGCCAGGTCGCCGGTGCGCTTCGCCAGGTCGGCGGCGGCAATGATCTGGCCGCGCGCCAGCGGCCTGGCCGTGACGAAGTACTCGCCGCTCACCTTCACCTGCACCGGCACATAGATCGACCAGCCCCCCTCCACCTGGCAGCGCACGCCGACGTTGGTGCGGCCCCAGGGCCGGGCGCCCGCCGGCAGGAAGGCCTCGAGTGCCGGGCATGGGGCAAGGTTGTTGTTTGGGTCGACCGAGCCGACGGAGAAACTCGCCTGGCCGGGCAGGCCTTTCGTCTGCACGCGCAGGAAGTCCTCGACGACCCGCTTTACCTCGGCCGGCTCCTGGCGGGCGAAGGACGCCAGGGGAAGGGCGAGCAGGAAGAGGAACAGAAATCGCTTGAGGATGACTGGCATGGATTGCTCGAACAAGGACATGGCAGCGATTCAAACACGGCCAGCGCCTGCTGGCAAGAAAGGGTTGACGTGCCGCCTGCCGGCAAAAATTGCCGCCGGCCGACAGGCGCTGCCGGCCGCGGCGAGGAATACCCGTCATTTCCACCGCTTTTCGGCAAATCGTTCCGCCGCGCCCCGGCATACGATGCCTGGCATGGATGATGCAACAGGGTCGGCAACGGACAAGAGGATGACGTGGCAAATCAAATCGACGACGCGATGAGGTTTCACCAGGCTGCCCTGGGACTGCGCGCCCACCGGCAGCAGCTTCTGGCGTCGAATATCGCGAACGCCGACACGCCGAACTACAAGGCGCGCGACATCGATTTCAAGGCTTCCTTGCAAGGAGCGCTGGGCGGGCGCGGCGGCCGGCTGGACATGGTCCGGACGGCGCCGCGCCATCTGCCGGCGGCCGGTGCCGGCCCTCAAGGCGCCGCGCTCCTTTACCGCGGCGAGGCGCAGTCGAGCGTGGATGGCAACACGGTGAACCTCGATGTCGAGCGCGCCGCCTTCGCCGAGAACGCCATGCAGTACGAGGCCAGCCTGACTTTCATCAACCAGATCATGCGCAACATCCAGAGTGCGCTGCAGTCGCAGTGACCTGAATCGGAGAACCGGACATGAGCATGCTCAACGTATTCAATATCGCCGGATCGGCCCTGACAGCGCAATCGGCGCGCCTCAATGCCGTGGCCAGCAACCTCGCCAACGCCGACAGCGTGGTGAGCGCCAACGGCCAGCCCTATCGCGCCAAGCAGGTGGTTTTCGTCGCGCAGCCGGTCGAGGGGGGCGGAACCGGGGTGCGCGTCAGCGGCGTGGTCGAGGACCGTGCGCCGCCGCGCCTCATCCACGACCCGAAGAACCCGGCCGCCAACGAGCAGGGCTTTGTCACCATGCCCAACGTAAACGTCGTCGAGGAAATGGTGAACATGATCTCCGCCTCGCGCGCCTACCAGAACAACGCCGAGGTGATGAACACGGCGAAGACGCTGATGCAGAAGACGCTTGCCCTCGGGCAATAACCGGGAGACCGAACCATGGCCACAGCCGTGCAATCCGCCACCGCCAATCCGGCGCAGGCGCTGTATTCCAGCCTCAACGCCGCGCGCGACAAGGCCGATTCGAAGACTGTCGATCCGCAGGATCGCTTTCTCAAGCTGCTGGTGACGCAGTTGAAAAACCAGGATCCGCTCAATCCGGCGGACAACGCCCAGATGACCTCGCAGCTGGCGCAGATCAGCACGGTGGACGGCATCGAGAAACTGAACGCCACTTTGCAGGCGCTGCTCACGGGCGCCAACGAGAACCAGGCCATGCAGGCCGCGGCCCTGGTCGGGCGCGGCGTGCTGGTGCCCGGCTCGGGCCTGGCGCTGCAAGGCGGGACGGCCGTCGGCGGCGTGGAGCTGGCCGAGCCGGCCGACCGCGTCACCGCCAGCATCAAGGACGGCTCCGGACTGGTGGTCAAGACCCTGGATCTGGGCGCGATGGAGGCGGGCAGCCGCGGTTTCACCTGGGACGGCGTGGCCGACGGCGGGACGCAGGCGGCCGACGGCGCCTACACCATGACGATCAAGGCCTTGCGCGGCGGCAGCGACGTCGGGGCCAAGGCGCTGCAACTGGGCGTCGTCACCAGCGTGTCGCGCACCGGCCAGGGCGTGAGCCTGAATGTCGGTTCGCTGGGCATGTTCAGGATGTCGGATGTGCGGGAAATTTTGTAACACGAACAGGAGGACGGCATGGGCTTTCAACAGGGTTTGAGCGGTCTCAATGCGGCAGCCAAGGGGCTGGACGCGGTCAGCAACAACGTCTCCAACGCCGGCACGGTCGGCTTCAAGGGCGCGGCGGCCCAGTTCGCCGACGTTTACGCGGCATCGATTGCCGGCGGCGGCGCCAGCCAGATCGGCATCGGCACCAACGTCGCGGCCGTGAAGCAGCAATTCACGCAGGGCAACATCAGCGTCACCAACAATCCGCTCGACGTGGCGATCAACGGTTCCGGCTTCTACCGCATGAACAACAACGGCTCGGTGACCTTCACCCGCAACGGCCAGTTCCTCGTCGACAAGAGCGGCTATGTCGTGAATTCGGCCGGCTACAGGCTGACCGGCTATGCCGCCAACGCCAGCGGCGTCATCGTTCCCTCGAGTCCGACGGACATCCTCATCAGCAGCGCCGATCTGACGCCGAACGCCACGACGACCGGGCAACTCGGCCTCAATCTCGACTCCCGCGCGACGGTCCCGGCCGCCGCCTTCAACTACACCGATCCGACGACATACAACAGCTCGACGGCGATGACCGTCTATGACAGCCTGGGCAACTCGCACACGCAGTCGCTGTATTTCCGCAAGACGGCGGCGAACACCTGGGCGATGTACACCATCCTCGATGCCGCGGCCGCCAGCCAGACCGGGCCGACCACGCTCGGTTTCGACGGCGCGGGCGTCCTGACGACGGCCATGCCGCTCGGCGCGCTGAACTACGCGCTGGCGAACGGCGCCACCTCCCCGCTCTCGGTCGCGCTCGACTTCACCGGCTCGACCCAGTTCGGCTCGACCTTCGGCGTGAACAAGATGGTGCAGAACGGCTACACCTCCGGACGCCTGTCGGGACTCAGCATTGCCGCTGACGGCGTGGTGCAGGGCCGCTACAGCAACGGCCAGTCGCGCAACCTGGGCCAGATCGTCTTGGCCAACTTCGCCAACCCCAACGGCCTTCAGTCTCTGGGCGGCAACCAGTGGACGGAAACCTCGGCCTCGGGACAGCCGCTCATCGGCGCACCGAACAGCGGCAGCCTGGGCGCGCTGCAATCGGCGGCGGTGGAGGAATCGAACATCGACCTGACCGGCGAACTGGTGAACATGATCACGCAGCAGCGCAACTACCAGGCCAACGCCCAGTCGATCAAGACGCAGGATGCGATTCTGCAGACGCTGGTGAACCTGCGCTGACGCGGTTGCGGGTTTCGGGCTGCGCGTTTCGAGCTGAAACCCGGCGCGACCCAACCCGAAACTCCAAACCGGGGAAGTCAAGATGGACAAGCTGATCTACACGGCCATGAGCGGCGCCAAGAGCGTCTTCGAGCGCCAGGCGGCGATGGCACACAACATGGCGAACGCCACATCCACCGGCTACCGCGCCGAGGAGCACCTCCTGCGTGCCGTGCCGGTGGTGAGCGCGGCGCTGCCGACGCGCACCTTCGTTGTCGACGCCAGCGTGATGAGCAACTTCACGCCGGGGCCGCTGCAGCAGACCGGACGGCCGCTGGACGTCGCCGTCCAGGGGCAGGGCTGGATCGCGCTCGCCATGCCGGACGGTACGGAAGCCTACACGCGCAACGGCAGCCTGGAGGTGAGCGTCAACGGCGTGCTGCAGACCCGCAGCGGCATCCCGGTGCAGGGAGGCGGCGGGCCGATTTCAATTCCGCCCGACAACGAGATCACCGTCGGCAAGGACGGCTTGATCTCCCTCAAGCCCGTCAGCGGCGCGCAGAACACCGTTACCCAGATCGGCACGGTCAAGCTGGTCAATCCGCAGGAACACGAACTCGTGCGCGGCGCGGACGGCCTCTTCCGCCTGAGCGACGGCGGCGCGGCGGAGGTCGATCCCAATGTGCAGATCGCCCCGGGCTTCCTCGAGGGCAGCAACGTCAACATTGTCGAGGAGATGGTGTCGATGATCTCGCTGGCGCGCCAGTTCGAGCTGCAGACCAAGCTGCTCTCCACCGCCGAACAAAACGACCGCGCCGCGGCGCAGCTGCTGACGACCCGCTAACTCAAGGAAAAAACATGATTCGCTCGCTCTGGATTGCCAAGACCGGTCTCGATGCGCAGCAGACCCAGCTCGACATCATTTCCAACAATCTCGCCAACGTCAGCACCAACGGCTTCAAGCGGGCGCGGGCGGTGTTCGAGGATCTGCTCTACCAGACGCTGCGCCAGCCCGGTGCCTCTTCCTCGGCGCAGACGCAGATTCCTTCGGGCCTGCAGATCGGCACCGGCGTGCGCCCCATCGCCACCGAGCGCATCTTCACGCAGGGCAACCTGACGCAGACCGGCAACAGCCTCGACGTCGCCATTCAGGGGCCGGGCTTCTTCCAGATCCAGCTGCCCGACGGCACCATTGCCTACACGCGCGACGGCGCCTTCCAGAAGGACAGCCAGGGGCAGATCGTCACATCCAACGGCTACACGCTGTCGCCGGCGATCACGATCCCCTCCAATGCGACCTCGGTGACCATCGGCACCGACGGCGTGGTGACGGTGCTGCAGTCCGGCTCGCCGAACCCGGTTCAGGTCGGCCAGATCCAGCTCGCCAACTTCGTCAATCCGGGCGGCCTGCAGAGCACGGGCCAGAACCTGTACGTGGAAACGGCTTCCAGCGGGACGGCCACGCCCAACACGCCCGGCACCAACGGCGTCGGCTTGCTCAACCAGGGTTACACGGAGACCTCCAACGTGAACGTCGTCGAGGAACTGGTGAACATGATCCAGACCCAGCGCGCCTACGAAATCAACTCGCGCGCCATCCAGACTTCCGACCAGATGCTGACGAAGCTGGCTCAACTGTAAAGCGGTACGGGGTGTGGCGTGAGGAGTAAGGAGAGAAAAATGCGCGGCACGATCTTCAGTGTCCTCATCGCGGCGGCCGCGAGCGGTTGCGTCACCACGACGCCGCCGACCGCGGTGCACCAGCCGATGACGGCGCGGCCACCGGCGCGCAACGAAGTGCTGCCCGGCAACGGCGCCATCTACCGGGCGAGCCATGTCCGGCCGCTGTTCGAGGACCGGCGCGCCCGTTTTGTCGGCGATACGCTCACCATCAACATCGTCGAAAAGACCCAGGCAACGAAGAAATCCAACTCCGCGGCCGAGCGCAGCCAGACCTTCGATGTGACGGTGCCGACCCTCATCGGCCTGCCGGGGAAGAGCGCACAGGGCATTGTGGTCAGTGCGGACGACTCGAGCAAGTTCTCCGGCAAGGGCCAGAGCGAGGCCAACAACAACTTCACCGGCACCATCACCGTCACCGTGATCGAGACGCTGCCCAACGGCAACCTCCTGGTGTCGGGCGAGAAGCTCATGGCGATCAACCAGGGCGAGGAGTTCATCCGCTTCTCCGGCGTGGTGAACCCGATCCACATCACCCCGGCGAATACCGTCACTTCCACCCAGGTGGCCGACGCGCGCATCGAGTACAAGGCCAATGGCTACATCGACTCGGCCCAGGTCATGGGCTGGCTGGCGAAGTTCTTCCTGACCTTCCTGCCCTTCTGAAGGTTTGGAGTTTCGGGTTTCGAGTTGAAAGGTGGTGCTATGAAGCGGTTCGGAAAAATGGCGATGGTTCTCCTGGCAGCGGCCGCTGCCGCCATGCCCGCGCAGGCCGAGCGCATCAAGGATCTCGCCTCGGTGCAGGGCGTGCGGATGAACCAGTTGATCGGCTATGGCCTGGTCGTCGGCCTGGACGGCAGCGGCGACCAGACGACGCAGACCCCATTCACGGTGCAGAGCATCATCAACATGCTCTCCAACCTCGGCGTCACCCTGCCGCCGGGCACCTCGCTGCAATTGAAGAACGTCGCGGCGGTGATGGTGACCTCGACGCTGCCGCCTTTCGCCCGCGCCGGACAGCAGATCGATGTGACCGTCTCCTCGATGGGCAACGCCAAGTCGCTGCGCGGCGGCACGCTGCTCATGACGCCCTTGAAGGGCGCCGACGGCAACGTCTATGCCGTGGCCCAGGGCAATGTGCTGGTGGGCGGCATCGGCGCCTCGGCGGGCGGCTCCAAAGTGACGGTGAACCACCTCTCGGTCGGGCGCATCGCCGCCGGGGCCACGGTGGAGCGCGTGGTGCCCACCCAGCTTGGCGAAGGGGAGTTCGTCCATCTGGAACTGAACACGACCGATTTCGGCACCGTGCAGCGCGTGGTGGATGCCATCAATCGCGCCGCCGGCGCCGACACGGCCCGCGCCGTGGACGGCCGCCGCGTCCAGGTGCGCGCGCCGGCGGATGCGGACAGCCGCGTATCCTTTCTCGGCCGCATCGAGAATCTCGACATCCAGCCCATGCAGGTGGCCGCCAAGGTGATCGTGAACGGCCGCACCGGATCGGTGGTTATGAACCAGTCGGTTGCCATCGACGCCTGCGCCGTGGCGCACGGCAACCTCTCCGTCACGGTCGCGTCCGAGCCGGCGGTGAGCCAGCCGGCGCCTTTCTCGGCAGGCCAGACCGTCGTCACCGAGCGCGCCGACATCCAGATCAAGCAGGAAGGGGCGGCACTCATGGCGCTCAAGGCCGGCGCCTCGCTGGCGGAGGTAGTGAAGGCCCTCAACGCCATCGGAGCCAATCCGCAGGATCTCATCGCCATCCTCCAGGCCATGAAGGCGGCGGGTGCGTTGCGCGCCGAACTGGAGGTCATATGAAATCGTTTCGGGTTTCGGGTTTCGAGTTTCGAGTTAAACCCCTCGTTTTGCGACGGTTGCGCGCAAAGATCGAGCGCTGCGAAGTTGCGCGGCCCGCTTCGCGCCTTTCAACCCGAAACTCGAAACCCGAAACTCGAAACTGGAGCACTGGCGAATGGACGCTCAGGCCGTAGCCAACCAGCTGGCCATCGACGTCAACAGCCTGGCGCAGGTGAAGCGCCAGGCGAAGGACGATCCCCGCGCGGCGCTGAAGGGCGCCTCCCGGCAGTTCGAGGCCGTGTTCCTGCAGATGGTGCTCAAGGCGATGCGCGATGCGACGCCGAAGGAGGGCATTTTCGACAGCGAGCAGACTCGGCTCTACCAGTCGATGCTCGACCAGCAGTTGGCGCAAACGCTCTCCGCCAAGGGCAGCAGCGGGCTTGCCGCCCTGATCGAGAAGCAGCTTGCACGCGACCTGCCGCCGCTGAAAGCGGACAATGGTGAAGGGCCGGCCATGCCGGTCATTCCCGAACGCCCCCTGCAATTGCGCGGCGCGTCCGCCCCGAGCCCGTCGAACGGGCCGTCGGCACAGCCTGCGCCGGCCGCGGCACCCGCTGCCTCCCCGGCGGGGCCGGCCGGCGAGATTTCCGTTCCCGCTCCCGCGCGCGAATTCGTCAATCGCCTGTGGCCGCACGCCTTTGAAGCCAGCCGCGCCACCGGCATTCCGGCCCAATTCATGATTGCCCAGGCGGCTCTGGAAACCGGCTGGGGCAAGTCGGAGTTGCGTTTCACCGATGGCAAGCCGACCTACAACCTGTTCGGCATCAAGGCCGGCCGCTCCTGGAACGGCGCCGTGGCGGAAGCCGCCACCACCGAGTACGCGAACGGCGCGGCTTCGACGACGGTAGAGCGCTTCCGCGCCTAT
>PNJM01000098.1 GCA_013821865.1 Rhodocyclaceae bacterium | reverse complement strand
CACGCAAGAGCGACAACCCGTCCATCACGCGCGACGTGTCTGGCGAGGGCGTGCAGCAGGCGCTGCTCAAGCTGATCGAGGGCACCATTGCCTCGGTGCCGCCGCAGGGCGGGCGCAAGCATCCGAACCAGGACTTCGTGCAGGTCGATACCACCAACATCCTCTTCGTCTGCGGCGGCGCCTTCGACGGGCTGGACAAGGTCATCCGCAACCGCACCGAACAGGCCGGCATCGGCTTCGGCGCCGAAGTGAAGAGCAAGGACGACAGGAAGGCCGTCGGCGAGATTTTGCGCGCCGTCGAGCCGGAAGACCTGATCAAGTTCGGCCTGATTCCCGAGTTCGTCGGCCGCCTGCCGGTGCTGGCGACATTGCACGAGCTGGACGAGGAAGCGCTGATCGAGATCCTCGTCGAGCCGAAGAATGCCCTCATCAAGCAATATCAGAAGCTCTTCGCCATGGAGGGTGCCGAACTGGAAGTGCGCCCGCAGGCGCTCCAGGCCATCGCGCGCCGCGCGCTCAAGCGCAAGACCGGAGCGCGCGGCTTGCGCTCTATCCTCGAGTCCGTGCTGCTCGACACCATGTATGAACTTCCCAACATGGAGAATGTCACAAAAGTGGTGATTGACGAGGGCATGATCGAGGGCTCTGCCAGGCCGATCCTGCTCTACGCCGACCAGCCCAAGGTTGCCAGTTCCAACTGATTGATTCCAACGGCCGAATTCGGGCCGCCGCGGCTGCAGCTAAACTTCTTGAATTCCCGGCCGTTGCCCCAATTACAGATTTGACGGCTGTCTCTACAAAGGAACCAATCCATGTCAAGCGCGCTTGACCTCTCCGCAGAAAGAATCGAGCTGCCCCTGCTTCCCTTGCGGGACGTGGTGGTATTTCCCCACATGGTGATCCCGCTCTTCGTCGGTCGTCCAAAGTCGATCAAGGCGCTGGAAACCGCGATGGAAGCCGGCAAGAGCATCCTGCTCGTCGCGCAGAAATCGGCGGCCAAGGACGAGCCCGGTCCCGAAGATATGTACGACATCGGCTGCATCGCCAACATCCTGCAGATGCTCAAGCTGCCGGACGGCACGGTAAAGGTGCTGGTCGAAGGCGGCCAGCGCGCCCGCGTCGAGCGCATCACCGACCAGCGCGTCATGTTCGTCGCAGACGTCGTGCCGGTGCCGATCCAGGACAAGGCGACGCACGAGATCGAGGCGATGCGCCGCGCCATCATCGCCCAGTTCGACCAGTACGTGAAACTGAACAAGAAGATTCCGCCGGAGATCCTTACTTCCCTGGCGGGGATCGAGGAAGCCGGCCGCCTGGCCGATACCATCGCCGCGCACCTGCCGCTCAAGCTCGAGCAGAAGCAGGAAATCCTCGAGATGTTCGACATCATCAGCCGTCTCGAGCGGTTGCTCAGCCAGCTGGAATCGGAACTCGACATCCTGCAGGTGGAGAAGCGCATTCGCGGGCGCGTCAAGCGCCAGATGGAGAAGAGCCAGCGCGAGTACTACCTGAACGAGCAGGTCAAGGCCATCCAGAAGGAACTCGGCGAAGGCGAGGAAGGCGCCGACCTCGACGAGATGGAAAAGAAGATCAAGGCCGCCGGCATGTCCAAGGAAGCGCAGAACAAGGCGCTCGCCGAGTTCAAGAAGCTCAAGCTCATGTCGCCCATGTCGGCGGAGGCTACGGTCGTCCGCAACTACATCGAGATACTGATCGGTCTGCCGTGGAAAAAGAAGAACCGCGTCAGCAAGGATCTTGCCGCCGCCGAGAAGGTTCTCGACAAGGATCATTACGGGCTTGAGAAGGTCAAGGAGCGCATCCTCGAGTACCTCGCCGTGCAGCAGCGCGTGGACAAGCTGAAAGCGCCGATTCTCTGCCTGGTCGGCCCGCCCGGCGTGGGCAAGACTTCGCTCGGCCAGTCGATCGCCCGCGCCACCAACCGCAAGTTCGTGCGCATGTCCGTGGGAGGCGTTCGCGATGAGGCCGAGATCCGCGGCCACCGCAGGACCTACATCGGCTCCATGCCGGGCAAGATCCTGCAGAACATGACCAAGGTCGGCGTGAAGAATCCGCTCTTCCTGCTCGATGAAGTCGACAAGATGGGCCAGGACTTCCGCGGCGACCCGTCATCGGCCCTGCTCGAAGTGCTCGACCCGGAGCAAAACTCCACCTTCGTCGACCACTACGTCGAGGTCGAATACGATCTCTCGGACGTGATGTTCGTCGCCACAGCCAACACGCTGAACATTCCGGCGCCGCTGCTCGACCGCATGGAAGTGATCCGTCTTTCCGGCTACACCGAGGACGAGAAGGTCAATATCGCCCAGCGCTACTTGCTGCCCAAGCAGCTGAAGAACAACGGACTGAAGAAGGAGGAGATTTCCGTCACCGAGGACGCCCTGCGCGACATCGTGCGTTACTACACGCGCGAAGCCGGCGTGCGCAGCCTCGAGCGCGATATCTCCAAGATCTGCCGCAAGGTGGTGAAGTCGCTGGTGCTGAAAAAGCGCCACAGCAAGGTGGTGGTAAACGCCAAGAATCTCGACAAGTTTCTCGGCGTGCGCAAGTACACCTTCGGCATCGCCGAGAAGCAGAATCAGGTGGGACAGGTCACCGGCTTGGCCTGGACGGAAGTCGGCGGGGAGCTGCTGACGATCGAGGCCGTCGTGCTGCCGGGCAAGGGCAAGACCATGACTACCGGCAAACTGGGCGAGGTCATGCAGGAATCGATCCAGGCCGCCCTCTCCGTGGTGCGCAAGCGCTCCAAGGCGCTCGGCATCCCGGAGGATTTCTACCAGAAGAGCGACATCCATATTCACCTCCCCGAGGGAGCGACGCCCAAGGACGGACCTTCCGCCGGCATCGCCATTTGCACTGCGCTGGTTTCGGTGCTAAGCGGCATTCCGGTGCGGGCCGACGTTGCCATGACCGGCGAGATCACGCTGCGCGGCGAAGTGCTGCCCATCGGCGGGTTGAAGGAGAAACTGCTTGCAGCGCATCGCGGCGGCATTCGGCTGGCGCTGATTCCGGAAGAGAACGTGAAGGATCTCGTTGATATACCCGAGAACATTAAGAATGCACTTGAGATCTTGCCGGTGAAATGGATCGATCAGGTGCTCGAAATTGCGCTCGAACGCAAACCGGAACCGCTGCCCGAGACCGAGGCGGTTGCCGCGGTGCAGCCTGCCGCCGACGCAGCAGCATTGGGCCTCATCACGCATTAAGCAATTTTTCTGCCGTTTTTCGTCGTTCATCGCCGTTGCTGCGCACACGCCGCAACGGCGATGAACGAGAAAACTTTCTCTCTCATTTTTTCAGTCGTTCCCGCCGGAAACCGCTTGACACAAGCTTTTCCGGCTTGTTATAAATCTCTCGCAGGCTTTGTTCTGTCACAAGCAAACTATACGAGAGGGGACCTACGTGAACAAATCGGAACTCATCGACCAGATCGCCAAGTCGGCCGACATTTCGAAGGCCGCCGCCGGGCGCGCACTTGATGCCACCGTCGGCGCGATCAAGTCGTCTCTGAAAAAGGGCGGCCTGGTTACGCTGGTCGGCTTTGGTACTTTCTACATCGGAAAACGCGCAGCGCGCAGCGGCCGCAATCCGCGCACGGGGGCCACGATCAAGATCAAGGCCGCCAAGGTGCCGAAGTTCCGCGCTGGCAAAGCGCTCAAAGATGCGGTAAACTAATCGGCTTTCGCTGGCCGCCAACCTCGGTTGGGTGTCAGGCAGCGGGTGCTTAGCTCAGCTGGTAGAGCGTCGCCCTTACAAGGCGAATGTCGGCGGTTCGATCCCGTCAGCACCCACCAGCCGGGATTCGTGACGATTCCGGCTGGAGCACAGGGGCAAGGTTCGGGAGTGGTAGTTCAGTTGGTTAGAATACCGGCCTGTCACGCCGGGGGTCGCGGGTTCGAGTCCCGTCCACTCCGCCAATACCGGAAAAAAGGCGAACGCGAGTTCGCCTTTTTTTATATCCTGTTTTAGCTGCGGCCGCTGCGCTTAATGTTCGCTGAGCTCACATATTGACCTGCGCTGAAACTTCGTTTTCGTTCGAACGATGATGGTGACCAAACATGTTTGACGCGATTCGCAACAATAAAAGAATCGTCCAGATCTTCCTCGTCGCGATTACGCTGCCCTTCGCATTCTGGGGTGTCGAGTCCTACGTTCGCAATGTCGGCACTGGCGGCGATGCCGCCAGCGTCGGCGGCAGCAAAATTTCCCAGCAGGAACTTGCCCAGGCGCTGCGCGACCAGCAGGAGCGCATGCGCGGCGCGCTCGGCCGGGAGTTCAATCCGGCCATGTTCGACACGCCAGAGGCGCGCCAGGCCATTCTGGATTCGCTTGTAACCCAGCGCCTGCTGTTGCTGCATGCGGGGAAGTCGAACCTCACGGCGAGCGACGACCAGTTGCGCCTGTTCCTCGGCGCCATTCCCGCCTTGCAGGAGGACGGCAAGTTCTCGATGCGGCGCTATGAGCAGGTGCTGCGAACGCAGGGCCTGACCCAGGCCGGTTTCGAGGCCAAGCTGCGCCAGGATCTTACCTTGCAGCAACTTGTCTCGGCCGTGGCCGATACTTCTATCGTCTCGCGTGAGGCGGCGGAGCGCGTGCTTGCCGTGCAGCTGGAGGAGCGCGAAGTGAGCGAGGCCGCCATCTTCCCGGATAAATTCGCCGGCCTGGCCAGGATCGACGCCGAGGCGGTGAAGTCGTTCTACGAGAAGAACCGGAAGATGTTCGAAACGCCGGAGCAGGTTCGCGCCGAGTTCGTCGTATTGAACCTGGAGGCGCTGGCGCAGGAGGTGGCGGTGAGCGAGGACGAGATCAAGGGCCGCTATGAGGCCAATGCCGCGCGCTACAAGCAGGCTGAGGAGCGGCGCGCCAGCCATATCCTGATACAGGTGCCGAAGGATGCGCCGGAAGCCGACCAGAAAGCCGCGCGCGCCAAGATAGACAGTCTCCTGCAGCAAGTGAAGAAGAACCCGAACGATTTCGCCGGGCTGGCGCAGGAGCACTCGCAGGATCCCGGATCAGGCTCGAAGGGCGGCGATCTCGGTTTCTTCCCGCGCGGCACCATGGTCAAGCCGTTCGAGGACGCCGTATTCTCCATGAAAGAGAACCAGACGAGCGATGTGGTGCGTTCCGACTTCGGCTTTCACATCATCCGGCTGACCGGCATCCGGGCGGAGAAAGGCAGGGCTTTCAACGAAGTGCGGGCCGAGATCGCCAACGAACTGAAGGCCGAGGCGGCGGCGAAGAAATTCGCCGAGGCGGCCGAAGGCTTCTCCAATATGGTGTACGAGCAGGCGGACAGCCTCAAGCCCGCAGCCGAGAAGTACAAGCTGGCGCTCAGGCAGACCGGCTTCTTCGACAGGACCAATCGTGCCGCCGCCGCTCCGCTCGGCGGCAACGACAAACTGGTTTCGGCGCTGTTCTCGGAGGACGCCATCAAGAACAAGCGCAACACAGAAGCCGTCGAAGTCGCGGCGAACACGCTGATTGCCGCGCGCGTGCTCGAACACAGGCCGGCCGAACTGCGGCCGCTCGATGCCGTGAAGTCCGACATCGAGAAGAAACTTGCTGCGGAAGAGGCGGCGAAGCTGGCGCAGAAGGAGGGCGAGGCCAAGCTCGCACTGCTCGCCAAGGGCGAGAATGCCGGCCTCTCCTGGAGCCCGGCGCAGACGGTGTTGCGGCAAGGCATGCGCGGACTGCCGCCCGAGGGCCTGAAGGCGATCTTCAAGGCGCCGTCGGACAAGCTGCCGTCCCATGCCGGCGTCCAGCTGCCTGGCGGCGCCTATGTCATCTACCGAGTGTCCGAGGTCAGGCCGGGGAAAGCGAAGGAGGGTGATCCGCGCGCCAAGGCACAGGCCGCGCAACTGGCGCAGCTCTCCGGCAGCGAGGACTTCAACGCCTATCTTGTGGCACTGAAGGCCCGTTATCCTGTGGAGATCAACAAGGCGGCGCTGGAAGCGAAGGAACGCCAGTAAGCGAGGCGGATGATCCAATAAGAACGGGCTGCCGCAGCAGCCCGTTCTCCATTTGGAGCATCCCCGGCTTACGGCATTGGTTCGGCGTTGCCCAATGCCGTGGTATTTAGGCCGCCGTCCACGTAGAGGATTTCGCCCGTGATGCCGCTGGCGAGGTCGGAGAGCATGAAGGCCGCCGCGTTGCCGACTTCCTCGATGGTCACATTGCGCCGCAGCGGCGCGTGATGCGCGTTGTAGGCCAGCAGCTTGGAGAAGTTGCCGATGCCGGAAGCCGCCAGCGTCTTGATCGGGCCTGCGGAGATGGCGTTGGCGCGGATGCCCTGGGGGCCGAGGCAGAAGGCGAGATAGCGCGTTCCGGCTTCCAGGCTGGCCTTGGCCAGGCCCATGGTGTTGTAGTTGGGCATGGTGCGCTGGGCGCCCAGATAGGTGAGGCAAAGCAGCGAGGCGTTGCGCCCTTTCAGCAGCATCGGCCGCGCCGCCTTGGCCAGCGCGGGGAAGCTGTAGGAGGAGACGTCATGGGCAATGCGGAAAGCGTCGCGCGTGATGCCGTCGAGGAAGTCGCCCTCGATGGCTTCGCTCGGGGCGAAGGCGATGGAATGCACCAGGCCGTCCAGGCCGTTCCAGCGCCTGCCCAGTTCGGCGAAGAGGTGCTCGATCTGGGCATCCTCGGCCACATCGCAGGGAAAGACCAGCTCGCTGCCGAACTCGTCGGCAAACTTTTCGATGCGCTCCCTGAAGCGGTCGTTCTGGTAGGTGAAGGCGAGCTCGGCGTCTTCGCGATGGCAGGCCTTGGCAATGCCGTAGGCGATCGAGCGGTTTGAAAGCAGGCCGGTGATGAGTATGCGTTTTCCAGAGAGAAAGCCCATCGTCGGTTCCCGTGAAAAATGACCGGGCGATTATAGCGGAGGCCCGGTGAGGACGCCAATCCGCTACACTTTGCGCACGATGCGCAATTTCTCTCTGTTCGCTCTTGTCGTGACCCTCGCCGGCTGCGGCAAGGTGTGGAACGACCCCTATCCGGCGCAGGACAGGGGCCATAACATCCTCTACAGCGCTTTCACCGAGCGGCCCAAGCACCTCGACCCGGTGCAGTCCTACAGCGAGGACGAAGCGGAATTCAATGCCCAGATCTATGAGCCGCCGCTGCAGTATCACTACCTCAAGCGGCCCTACACGCTGATCCCGATGACGGCCGAGGCGGTGCCTCGGCCGCGCTACGAGGACGCGGCGGGCAGGCTCGTTCCGCCGGATTCCCCGCGCGTGGCGTTCTCGGTGTACGAGATTCGCATCAAGCCAGGCATCCTTTACCAGCCTCATCCCGCCTTTGCCCGAGACGATTCAGGCAAGCCGCGTTACCACGAGCTGCGGCACGAGGATATCAGGAACATCTACACGCTGCGCGACTTCAGGCATGCCGGCACGCGCGAGCTGACTGCGGCCGATTACGCCTACCAGATCAAGCGGCTCGCCCATCCGCGCCTGCATTCCCCTATCTTCGGCCTCATGAGCGAGTATATCGTCGGCCTGAAGGAGTTCGGCGAGAAGCTGCGCGCGCACCAGGCAGGCCTGCCGCCGGCGCGGCGCGGGGAATGGATCGATCTCTCGCGATTCGATCTTTCCGGCGTCGAGGTCGCAGACCGCTACACCTACCGCATTCGCGTCAAAGGGCGCTACCCGCAGTTCGCCTACTGGCTGGCGATGAACTTCTTTGCCCCCGTTCCTGCCGAGGCGGACCGCTTTTACGCGCAGCCCGGCATGGCGGAGAAGAACCTCACGCTCGACTGGTACCCCGTCGGCACCGGCCCCTATATGCTGGTGGAGAACAATCCAAATGCCCGCATGGTGCTGGAGCGCAATCCGAACTACAGGGGCGAGACCTACCCGGGCGAGGGCGAGGAAGGCGACCAGGCGTCCGGACTGCTGGCCGATGCGGGCAAGCGCGTGCCCTTCATCGACAGGGTGGTGTTCACCCGCGAACGCGAGGGCATTCCCTACTGGAACAAGTTCCTCCAGGGCTACTACGATTTCTCCGGCATCAGTTCCGACAGCTTCGACCAGGCCGTGAAGCTCTCGGTCGAGGGAGAAGCGGCCGTATCGCCGGAGATGGCGGAGAAAGGCATTCAACTCGAGACGTCGGTGGCGACGGCAACGCGCTACTTCGCCTTCAACTGGCTCGATCCGGTGGTGGGCGGACCTTCCGATCGGGCGAGGAAGTTGCGCCAGGCCATCTCGATTGCCATGGACTGGGAGGAGTTCATCTCCATCTTCGCCAATGGCCGCGGCATTCCCGGCCAGGGGCCGATTGCACCTGGCATCTTCGGCTTCCGGCCGGGCAGGGACGGAATCAACCCCGTGGTCTACGACTGGGTGAACGGCGCGCCGCGGCGCAAATCCATCGAGGCGGCGAAGCAGCTTCTCGCCGAAGCCGGCTACCCCGGCGGACGCGATGCGAAGACGGGGCAGCCGCTCGTCCTCTATCTCGACACCACCGACCGCGGCCCCGGCGACAAGCCGCGCTACGACTGGTACCGCAAGCAGTTCGCCAAGCTCGACATCCAGCTCG
>PNJM01000097.1 GCA_013821865.1 Rhodocyclaceae bacterium | reverse complement strand
ACGCCCGACCCGCGTGACCCGCTTGTCGTCGCGGGTCGCCTGCGCGAGAGCCGGCCCGTCCTCCGTCACCGTCATCGTGCGGAACTTGAAAATGCGGAACGGACGGCCGCCAAAGCCGACGCGCGTCTGCCGGAACAGCACCGGACCGGGCGATTCAAGCCGGATGGCCGCCGCGACCACCGCCATGAGGGGCGCCAGCAGCACGAGGCCGAGCGCCGCGCAGGTGACGTCGAATGCCCGCTTGGTGCCGCGCTCGATCACGGTCAGCGGCGTGCGCTGCACTTCGATCGCCAGCACCGCGCTGCTCGCCAGATTGTTGGTGAGGATGTTCCGCACCCGGCGATCCGCTATCAGCAGCACCGGAATCGGCAGGACGCGCAGGTCCGCCAGCAGATGCTCGATCTTCTCCAGATTCGACCAGTTGAGGCAAAGCAGAATTTCTTCGATCGGCCGCGTGCGCGTCTGCGCCACCGTCCTCGCCACGCTGCGGGCGAGTCCCTGCTCGGTGCGCCACTCCAAGGGCACGACGCTTTCGATCTGATAGCCGCTCCGCCGCAGCCGCTCGGTCACCGTGCCGTCCGACAGTTCCGACGGTTCGCCCAGCACCAAGGCGCGTCGCGGGCTGAACACCTGCGCGTCGTACGCCCAACGCACGAAAGCCTGGGCAATGCTGCGCGTCGGCAGTAGCGCTCCCAATCCCACGATGGCGAAACTGACGGTGAAGCCGCGCGAAAGAATATGCCCGATCTTCAGCAGATAGGCGGCGATCGCCAGTGCGGCGAAGGCGAAGATCCAGGCCGAGACGATGCCGAACAGGTCAAGCTTGCTGGAGGCCAGCCGCACCGGGTCATAGGCCCCGACCGCCTGCATGCGGGTGAGATAGACGACGGCCACCAGCGCACCGACGCCGAGAAACTCGTCCTTGCTGCCGGCATTCCCATGCACGGCCAGATGATAGAGCACGCCGCAGCACACCGCCGCGAGGATGATGAGCAGGAATTCGGCGGCCGCTACGATCGCACCGGAAGCCGCGAAAGGAAGTGGCGTTCTACTCGTAAACGCGTCGCTGCTCGCGCCAAGATCGCGAAAGACAGCTTCCGTGGTCTGGGCCATAGGCTTGCTCCAACTTACTGTGTGCACCCCCTGTGTGCACCCCAAGTGATGCGGCGCTGCGGCTCTCGATCCTCTCTTGTGCGATTTGTCCAATTCCTTCTTGCGGCCCCCGGGGCAAGCCAACCGCACCGCAGCAAGCCCACGCAAGAATACTCGTTACCGTACTGGCAAAGAAGGTTAAGTAATGGCGGTGCGCCGCACAAAAAATCGGCGCAAGATTGTCGTCGCTTGGCTGATGGCGATTTCGTTACGGCGATGCGCATGAATTCGGCGACATGATCGGTTCGCGATCACCTGCCCGCTCATGCGACGGGCAATTCTGCGCGCGGACGGCCGGCGGCCCACGCGGCGAAGCGATTTCGAACTGACATGCGGGAAGCAACGCATCGACTCCTGACCCAACTGATCCCCGAGCGCGACATTTTCTTCGCATCACGCCCCGGAAAACGCCGAGACCGATTGATGGTCCGCTCTGACGCAAGGATAGACGATCATTTTGCGGCACGGAGATGACAGCGCCTGTCGGCTTTCTCGTGCAGCAATGCAACACCCGCGTCGCAGCCAACTGGGCAATCGTCGAAGAGATCAAAAGAATTGTCTCATGGCACGCTGGACTGGAAAGCCACACGCCTGTGACCTGCGAGTCACGATCGGGCTAAGTGACACCGCATCGGTCTGAAGCGTCATGGCTGCCATGCGTTCGAAAAAAAAGCGGAACCTTAGCTGGAGACAGTCAGGAAAGGTGAAGAATGAAAAGCGCCTGGTCGCCCCGATGCTGGCGATTAAGGTCCGCTGCTCGGCGAGCGAAGCGCTCGATCTCGTCGGGTGCGAGGGCACTTTCGGCCTGCGGACTGCGCAGGGGTATGTCGCGGCGATAGAGCTCGCTTCCGCTGAATTGAAAGGCCTCTGAATCGTCGATGGTTTTCTCCAGCCGCAGCCGGGCCGCATCCGCCATCAGCGCGATGCCGCGGCGCGACGGCAAGACGATGTGGCGCGGCGCATCAAGCTGCACCCAGTCGGCGCGATAGCTCTCCCATGCTTCCGACGTCGGCGTCGGAATGCGGACCAGGCACATCCCTCCGGGCGCAAGGCGGGCGCGCGCTTCCGCCAGTTCCTTGAGGGGATCGGCAACGTGCTCGAGTGAATGGTTGAACATCACCACGTCGAAAATGCCGGCAACTTCATGCAGGTAGCGCCTTTGAACCGGCACGCCGGCGGGCGTGCGCGAATCCGCTTCGATGAACGGATCGGCTCCCATCAGGGCTGAAAACCCAGCGCGCGCTAGCCGATCAAGCAACAATCCTGCCCCGCAGCCGACATCGAGGATGCGCTGCGAGGGAGCGATCCCCGCCGCGCTCAGCACGTTCAGCAGCGGCTCGGGTCTGGTCAACGCTATCAGGCCGCCGCCGACGCTCGAAAGCCGCAGGACGTAGCGGTCCCGCTGCGTCGCCAGCCATCGTGCGAGCCCATTTTGGCCGCGCGGATTGAAGGAGTAGTAGTCCTTCGGATAGTGCCGCGCCATGACGTCGGCGGGCGGAATATCGACGATCTGCACGGTTCCGCAATCGCTACATTCCACATAATCGAAGACCTCGCGGGTCCCATGCATCATCTCCCGGGCGCGATAGAGCGTGTGCGGGCCGGCTGCGCCACAGATTCGGCATGGAAAAGAACGGGTCGGCATGCGCGCTCCTGTCACGACATTGGAGGGAGCGACCCTATGGGTTCAGCGACCGGTTCGTCAAAGTGCGGACGGATGCACGTCGGTTTCCGCGCGCATCGAGCCGGCGATATCAGCGCCGCGCCAGCGCAGCGATCTCCTCAAGCGCGGCCTCGACCGCACCGCCGCCGGCCGCCAGCGTGAACTGCCTCTGCCAGGGCATCAATTGCGCGAGGTCGCGCTCCCACCAGCGTGAGGCAAGGATCTTTTCCCGCAATGCCTCATCGAAACGATAGCGGCGGATCGTCGCCGGCATCCCGGTCACGATTGCGAAATCCGGCACGTCGCGGGTCACGATCGCGCCTGCGCCGACCACCGCGCCGATACCGATGCGCCGGCAGCCCGGCATGACGACGGCATTTTCGCCGATCCAGGCGTCGTGGCCGATCTCCAGCGCGGGCGACGGCTCGTTCACATTGAACATGTATCCGTAGCGGCCCGGATAGAACATCGGACTGGTGCTGACGCGGTCCATCGGGTGGTTGAGGCCCCACCGCATGGTCAGCGCCATGGAGACATAGCGGCCGATGCGCAACCCTTTGCGCGGATGCGGGGTGAGTTCCATCAATGCGCCATACGAATAGGCGCCGACCTCCACCCCGTTGCGTTCCCACAACAATCTTCGCCAGGTGCGGCTGTAGCACGGGCCCCCCTCCCAGCGCCGCGCCAGCCGAATGGCGAGCCGCGACGGAACCCGCCCGCCACCGAGGCGCAGCAGCGCCCGCAGGCGCGGCGACTCGATCAGCGCCGGATCGTCGAGGAAGCGCGCGTCTCCCGGCTGTTCTCCCGTCCAAGATGCAGTGACCGCTGTCTCTGTCATGCCCTCAAGATAGCAAGCGGGGCCGTTTCGGTCAGCCCTCGCTTCGCCCGCAGCAGAGCGAATTCTCTAAAGTTCGATCATCGCCACACTTCGTCCACACAACGGCCGCAGCCTCGCTGCTGGTCTCATGGAGCAAGCCGTGAGGCTGGCACTTACAGGACGGACGCAATGCTGCGGGTGGCTCAAAGGCACGTCGGACGTGCGGTGGACGTGACGGCGGCCGCTCTGTTTCCGCTCGCGGTTCCCTTCCTGGTGCTGGCCGCACGCAGGCGGTGGCGGCTGCAGCTTTCACGCGGGCTGCAGGACCGTATCGGCGTGACCGTGGTGCGGAACCATTATTACGAGCCGGTGACCACCGAGTCCGATTTCATCCACGACCCCGCGGAGGTGCGCAGCCTTCCCGGCATCGACTTCAACCTCGCCGGCCAGATCGCCGTCCTCGAGAAATTCGACTATGGCGCGGAGTTGCAGGCGCTCGAGGGCCGCACCATCAACGGCAGGGTCTTTTCCTACGCCAATCCGATGCTCGGCGCGGGTGACGCCGAAGCCCTCTATTCATTCATCCGCGCGTTCCGGCCCGCCACCATCGTCGAGGTGGGATCCGGCCACTCCACGCTGTTGGCGCGGCTGGCGATTGCCGCCAACCAGGCCGAGACGGCGGCCTACGCGCCGCGCCACATCTGCTTCGAACCGTTCGAGAATCCCTGGCTGGAGGGCGTCGGCGCGGAGATCCGCCGCGAGCGCATCGAGCGTGCCGATCTGTCGCTGTTCCGCGAGCTGCAGACGGACGACCTGGTGTTCATCGACTCGAGTCACGTGGTCCGCCCCATGGGGGACGTGGAATGCGAGTTCCTGCGCATCTTGCCCGTATTGCCGCCGGGCGTGCTGGTCCACATCCACGACATATTCACGCCGCGCGACTATCCGGCCGAATGGTTGCGGACGCAGCGGCGGCTGTGGACCGAGCAATACCTGCTGGAGGCCTTCCTCTCGTTCAACAGCGCCTTCGAGGTCATGTTCGCGCTCAACGACCTGCACCATCGGGATGTTCCAGCCTTGCGCCGCGCATTTCCGATCCTCGCGGCGCAGCGCGAGGCGGCGCCGGGATCGTTCTGGATGCGGCGCAAGCAAGCCGCGGACTAAGCCCGCAGCGGCTCGCCTCCTCCCGCGATGCGGGCGCGGATCGGTGCCGCCGCCGAGAGCCAGCGGCTCATGCGCCGCTGGCCGAGCGCGCGCACGGCTTCGCTGTGCTTCTGCCCGTGTTCGATGGCATTGCGGCAGGCGGCGGCGATCGAGGACGCCGAATTGTCGACGAAGATCGCCCCCTCTCCGAACAGCTCGCGCAACAACCGCGTGTCGCTGAGAATCATCGGCCGGCCGGCCGCGATCGCCTCGGAGGCGGCGCTGAGCTGGATCCCCTCCTCGGTTGTGAGGCAAAGCACCGCCGAAGCCCCCAGCAATAGGCGATCGAACTCTTCCGCCGGCAGGAACCCGGGGAACACCACATTGGCGGGCGCGCGCTCGATCAATCCCTGGCTTTCGACCTTCTTCCGGTTGCCCGTGATCACGAAGGTTGCGGCTGGAACCTGACGGGCCGCGTCCAGCACCGCCTTGATCGGCTCATCCGCATGGAACGAACAGGGCATGACGATCATGGCGGCATTGTTGCCAGCGGGTTCCACGGTCGCCAAGGAGGGGACGCAATCCTCCAGTACCCGCAGCCGCTCAGTCAGCACACCGGCGCGCTGCGCCATGCCGATCACGTCCCGATTGTGCACCAGCACCAGATCGCCCCGATTGAGCGCGAACGAGGTGAACGGAAACAGGCGCCAGGGCCGTCGAAAGGCCGCGTTGTGGCAATCCGTGATCACCACGATCGGGCGGCGCGAAATCCACCGGAACAACAGCAGGAGATGCACGAGGAAATTCGGAGGAAGCTGAAGCCAGACGACGTCGGGCCGTTCTCGCAGGAGAATGTCGAGCGTGCGCTTGCACTGCAGCAAATAGGCGCCGATCTTGTAACGGCGCGAGACGTGTCCAGTGGCAACATAGAAGATTTCGTACCCGAAATAGTTTTGCATGGATTCCGCGCGTCGTTGATAATTTATCCACGCGATGTAAATGGCTTTCATCGTCGGAGACTGCTTCTTGGTTGTTGATTCCTATAACGGCGACGACTTCGCTCGGGGAGCAATGGCGACGTTTCGCGCGCGCCCCCCAGACGCTCCCGACAATGGGACGCTTGCTGTCATGGGTCCGATCCAAACCATGAACGCGGCGACAAGCTTTGCAGCTTATCGCGACAGCGTCGAGGCGGGAGATTGCATGTCGGTTCTGCGGTGGTGCCTGCAATGCCGCCTGCCGGCGCGACGTGACATTTTTCGATGATGTTTCCGACGAATCCTCCTCATTATTCCGATGCATATCGCCCCCACCGTCGCCCCGCAGGCATGCTGCATCTGTTTGAGGCATGAATATGCACGCGCACGGGTCCAGCATGTTTGGTCACACGGTCTGGACAAGCCGCCAGGCAAATGCTGTTCCAAGCGCGCTGGGCTTGTTGTACATGCTGAGGCATCATGACGACGACATTGATCACGCCAGTCATCCTGTGCGGCGGCGCCGGCACCCGGCTGTGGCCGCTCTCGCGCGAGAGCATGCCGAAACAGTTCGTTGAACTGGTCGGCCCGCAATCGACTTTTCAGCAGGCGCTGGCGCGGGTCACCGACCCCGAGCAATTCGCCCCGCCGGTCATCATCACCAATGCGGATTTCCGCTTCGTGGTCGCCGAGCAGGCGCGGGAGAGCGCCCCGGGCGCGCGGATCGTGCTGGAGCCGGCGCGGCGGGACTCCGCCCCCGCCATCGCGGCCTGCGCCGAGCTGGTGGCGTTGACCGATCCGGCGGCGCCGCTGCTGGTGCTCGCGGCCGACCATGTGGTGCCGGACGCGGCCGAGTTTCGCGCCGCCTGCCGACGGGCGCTGCCGGCCGCGCTGACCGGCATGATCGTCACCTTCGGCATCACCCCTACGCATCCGGCCACCAGCTACGGCTACATTCGGCGCGGCGAGCTGGTGGACGAGGCGGTCCACAAGGTCGCGGCCTTCGTGGAGAAGCCGGACGCCGAGACCGCCGGCCGCTATGTGGCCGAGGGCTATCTGTGGAACAGCGGCAATTTCCTGTTCCGCGCCGACACCATGCTGCGCGAGTTCGATCGGTTCGAGCCCGCCATCAAGCAGGCCGCCAAGGACGCCGTCGACGGCAGCGTCAAGGATCTCGATTTCATCCGCCTGGACGAGAAGAGCTTCTCGTTGGCTCCGCGCAAGTCGGTCGACTACGCGGTCATGGAGCGGACCGATGTCGCGGCCGTGCTGCCGACGATCTATCAATGGTCGGATGTCGGCAGTTGGGATGCCGTGCACGAGATTTCCGAGCGCGATTCGGACGGCAATGTGCGGGTGGGCGCGACCGAAGTGCTCGATACCCGCAACAGCCTGGTGCGCTCGGAGGATTCGATCCTCACCACCGCCATCGGACTGGACGACATCATCATTGTCACCACGCCGGATGCGGTCCTGGTGGCCTCGCGCAGCAAGGCCGAGCAGGTGAAGGCGCTGGTGGAGCGGCTGAAGTCGCATGGCCGCCAGGAAGCGGTAACGCACCGGCGCATCTACCGGCCCTGGGGCTACTACCAGAGCGCCGATCTCGGCTCGCGCTACCAGGTCAAGCGCATCGGCGTGAAGCCGGGCGCACGGCTGTCCCTGCAGAAGCACTTCCACCGCTCCGAGCACTGGGTGGTGGTGCGCGGAACCGCCGAGGTGACGGTCGACGACAAGGTGCTGCTGGTGCACGAGAACGAGTCGGTCTATGTGCCGATCGGCGCTGTGCACCGCCTGTCGAATCCGGGAAAAATTCCGCTCGAACTGATCGAGGTCCAGGTCGGCAGCTATCTGGGCGAGGACGACATCGTCCGGCTGGAGGATGTGTATCGGCGCAGCACCACCGACTGACGCCGCGGCCCGGATCGTCTCGTCATCGTTTCCCGCACATGTGGTCCGCCCCCGAGCGGCCACCCGGGGCCGCTCGGTCCGGCTGTGGCCTTCGCCCCGCGGCGGCGGCGCGTAGCTTGCGCCGCCGGCGCTCTCCCCTCAGGCGCTGATCGGCGGGCGCCGCATGTGCCAGTCGGTGTCGCACTGGTAGGCGTCGGCCGCTTTCAGGATGCGCGCCTCCGCGAACGGCCGCCCGATGATCTGGAAACCGATCGGCAGTCCGTCGGAATCGAAGCCGCCGGGGACGCTTACCGCCGGCAGCCCCAGATAGTTGATCGGCCGCGTGCCGTAAGAAACTTCCAAGAAGCGGTCGATGACGCCCGGCGCGCCGGCGTCGACGTCGGTCGCTTCGAGCGTCGGCACTTTGGTGCGCAGCACCGGGGCCACCATCACGTCGGCCCGGCCGAAGAACTGCTTGCCGACCGCCTTCAAAAGCGCGCCGCGGCGCGACAGCGCCTCGACATAATAGGTCGCCGGGATGCCATGCGCGTTGTAGAGCCGCGCGCTCAGATGGATCGAATAGTCCTGCGGATGGTCGCGCATCCATTGGGCATGGATGCTGCCGCCCTCGACGCGCGAGACCACCGAAGTGTAGGCGGCGATCGCGTCCATATGCGGGATCTCGATGCGCTCGACGGTCGCACCCCGCGCCTTGAATACCGCGAGCGCCGTCTCGAACGCCGCCCCTATCTCGGGATCGATGCCGTCGAAGAAATAGTTGGTCGGCACGCCGATCCTGAGCCCGCGAACGTCGCCGTCGAGCGCCCCCTCGTAGTCGGGAACCGGTTCCTTCGAGGAAGTCACGTCGAGCGGGTCGTGGCCCGAGATGACCTTCATGAGGCGCGCGCAGTCCCGCGCCGTGCGCGCCAGCGGCCCCACAT
>PNJM01000096.1 GCA_013821865.1 Rhodocyclaceae bacterium | reverse complement strand
CGGGGCTCGCTCTGCTCGAAGGGAATATTGCGATTGAGCAGGAATATTTCGACTTCCTTGCCGCTGTCGGGGAAGGCTTCCAGTTCGATCTCGGCGTAGCGTCCGGCAGTGCCGTCGAGCACGGGGCCGGTGAGATAAGGACGGAAGGGTTCCAGCAGACGCATAGCCTCCGTCGCGGCCTGGCGCAATTCGCGAATGCGATCACGCTGCTCGTCGCCCTGGTAAAGAGATTGATAGGCGCGCAGTTCGGCTTCGATCTCGGCGTTGGTGGGCAGCGCCTCGGTTTCCGGAGCGCCCAGCTGGCGTGCCGCCTTGCGCTTGGCCAGCCCGTAGTCGGCGATGCCATCCTCGGCCATGAGGCGGGCGGCGAGCGCGGCGATATTCCGGCGCATCAGGTTTTGCCGCTGGGAGGAGTTTCTGGCGTGTGGGGGCATGGAGGCGGCGCCGGAGCGTCAGGCGGATCGGTTAGAATTCGCTGCTATTTTAGCTGGATCATGATGCATATACATATCCTCGGAATCTGCGGCACTTTCATGGGCGGCATTGCGCTGCTGGCGCGGGCGGCCGGCCATCGCGTTACCGGCTGCGACGCCAACGTCTATCCGCCGATGAGCACGCAGCTCGAGTCGCAGGGTATCACTCTGACTGAAGGTTACGCCGCCGCCCAGGCCCGGCTGGCGCCGGATCTGTTCGTGATCGGCAACGCCATTTCCCGTGGCAATCCGCTGCTCGAAGAGATTCTGGACCGCGGTTTGCCCTTTGTTTCCGGACCGCAATGGCTGGCTGACAACATATTGCACGGCAAGTGGGTGCTCGCCGTCGCCGGTACGCACGGCAAGACGACGACTTCTTCCCTGCTTGCCTGGATACTGGAGGATGCGGGTCTCGATCCCGGCTTCCTCATCGGCGGCGTGCCGGGGAACTTCGGCGTCTCGGCCCGGCTGACCGATTCGCCATTCTTCGTCATCGAGGCCGACGAATACGATACGGCCTTCTGCGACAAGCGCTCCAAGTTCGTCCATTACCGGGCGCGAACTGCGATCCTGAACAATCTTGAATTCGATCATGCCGACATTTTCCCCGATCTTGCAGCCATCGAAACGCAATTCCATCATTTCGTGCGCACTTTGCCGCGATCGGGCCTGATTATTGCCAATGCCGCCGAGCCGAGCCTGGAACGGGTGCTGGAACGGGGCTGCTGGACGCCGGTGGAGTGGTTCAACAGCGCCGCCGGCTGGAACCTCGCCGACAAGGGGGCCGAGGGCGCCTTTGCCGTGAACCTGGGCGGCGGCGAAATCGGCCGGATGCGGCGGCTGCCGCTGGCCGGTGCGCACAACCGGGCCAATGCGCTTGCCGCCGTCGCCGCCGCCCGTCATGCAGGGGTTCCGCCGGCCGCGGCGCTGGCCGCGCTGGAGCGCTTCCGTGGCGTCAAGCGCCGGCTGGAGTTGCGCGGTGTCGCCCGGGGCGTCATGGTGTATGACGACTTTGCCCATCACCCCACGGCCATTGCCGCGACGATCGCCGGACTGCGCCAGCAGGTCGGCACCGGGCGCATCCTCGCCGTGCTGGAGCCGCGTTCGAACACCATGAAGCTGGGCGTGATGAAAGCCCAACTGCCCGCCAGCCTGCAGGCCGCCGAACTCACCTTCTGCTATGCCGCCAATCTCGGCTGGGATGCCCATGGCGCCCTGGCACCCTTGGGCGCACGAGCCGCAGTCTTCGAGGACCTCTCCGTCCTGGTCGCCGCGGTGGCGCGGGCTGCCCGGTCCGGCGACCACGTTCTCGTCATGAGCAACGCTGGTTTCGGCGGGGTGCACGACAAGCTTCTGCAAGCGCTCTCCACCTCCTGAATTCCTGATTTCGGAAGGGCATTTTCAGATCCCGGCCGCCACCATTTGTCCGTTTGATCTAGATCAAGGCGGCTTGCACGGCTGTTGTTCCTGTGTTACTTTTACTTGAAATAGCAATATTCAAATTTACGGCTAATGGAAAGCGGCCAAAGGGAAGGATCAAAGGGGAACGGCTCTGGACGCATGCGGCAACCGCCCGTGCCCCGATGTACGGCTTGGCTTCGGCTTCTCGGCCATGAGCGGCAGGTCGGCCATTCTCGCAGTCTCTCCCAACACTGTATCGCCGGAGAAAACCCCGGCGTTCGCCTGTCGCGGCGCTCGGCTGCCCGCGATGACGGCCAGGGCTTCGACGGAATTCTTTGTGACGAGGTTTAGAGCATGACTTCAAAGGCTAGCAGCATGGCGGGGCTCGCGGGGCTGGGCTTGTCCCTGTATTCCGGCTTGTCGCAGGCCGCCTGGGAACTGACTTTTCAGAAGCCGGCGACCAGGCTCGGCCAGGAAATCTTCAGCCTGCACGACTGGATGATGGTGATCATCACGATCATCTTCGTCGGCGTGTTCGGCGTGATGTTCTATTCGGTCTATGCGCACCGCAAGTCCAGGGGCCACAAGGCTGCCCAGTTCCACGAGAACACCCTGGTCGAGATCGTGTGGACGGTGGTGCCGCTGGTGATTCTCATCCTGATGGTGATACCGGTGACCGGCACCGTCCTGGCGATGCGCGACACCTCCAATCCGGATCTCACCATCAAGACCACCGGCTACCAGTGGAAGTGGGGCTACGACTACATCAAGGGCGAGGGCGAGGGCATCCGATTCATCGCCACGCTGGCTACGCCGCCCGAGCAGATCAACGGCAAGGCGCCGAAGGGCGAGCACTACCTGCTCGAGACGGATCGTCATCTCGTGGTGCCGGTAGGCAAGAAGATCAGACTGCTGACGACGGCCAACGACGTCATTCATGCCTGGTGGGTGCCGGCGCTGGCGGTCAAGCAGGATGCGATCCCGGGCTTCGTCCGCGACACCTGGTTCAAGGTCGAGCAGGAAGGCATCTACCGCGGCCAGTGCGCCGAGCTGTGCGGCAAGGACCACGGCTACATGCCCATCGTCGTCGAGGCGGTTTCCGCCGAGAAATACAGCAAGTGGGTCGAAGAGCAGAAGAAGCTGATGGCCGCCGCTGCGGATGACCCGAACAAGACCTGGACGCTGGATGAGCTGAAGAGCCGCGGCGAGAAGGTGTATGCCGCCAACTGCGTCGCCTGCCATCAGGCCACCGGCAAGGGCGTGCCCGGCACTTTCCCGGCGCTCGACGGCTCCAAGGTTGTCATGGGCCCCAAGGATGTGCAGATCGGCACGGTGCTGAACGGCCGTCCCGGCACCGCGATGGCGGCCTTCGGCAAGCAGCTCAGCGATGTCGAGATCGCGGCTGTCGTCACCTACACGCGCAATGCCTGGGGCAACAAGGCGGCCGACATGGCCCAGCCGGGCGAGATCAAGGCGGCGCGCAAGTAAGGGCGGCGGACACGGACTCAGGGAATCGCAAGGAGACACTATGGAAGCGGCAAACGTACACGTACACGGGGCGCATGACGCCGCGCACGGCCACGGGCACCATCCCACCGGACTGATGCGCTGGGTCACCACCACCAACCACAAGGACATCGGCACGATGTACCTGTGGTTCAGCTTCGCCATGTTCATGGTCGGCGGCGCCATGGCCCTGATCATCCGGGCCGAACTGTTCCAGCCGGGGCTGCAATACGTCTCGCCCGAGTTCTTCAACCAGATGATCACCCTGCACGGCCTGATCATGGTGTTCGGCGCGATCATGCCGGCCTTCGTCGGCTTCGCCAACTGGATGATCCCGATGATGATCGGCGCGCCCGACATGGCCTTCGCCCGCATGAACAACTGGAGCTTCTGGCTGCTGCCGCCCGCCGGCATCCTGCTGACCGCCTCCATGTTCGTCACCGGCGGCGCGGCCGGCACCGGCTGGACGCTCTATCCGCCGCTGTCTGTCCAGATGGGCATGGGCATGGACATGGCCATCTTCGCGGTGCACATCCTCGGCATGTCCTCGATCATGGGATCGATCAACATCATCACGACGATCCTCAACATGCGCGCCCCCGGCATGACCCTGATGCGCCTGCCGATGTTCTGCTGGACCTGGCTCGTCACCGCCTACCTGCTCATCGCCGTGATGCCGGTGCTGGCGGGCGCGGTGACCATGATCCTGACGGACCGCCATTTCGGCACCAGCTTCTTCAACGCGGCCGGCGGCGGCGACCCGGTGATGTTCCAGCACATCTTCTGGTTCTTCGGCCATCCCGAGGTGTACATCATCGCCCTGCCGGCCTTCGGCGTCATCTCGCACGTCATCCCGGCCTTCGCCCGCAAGCCGATCTTCGGCTACACCTCGATGGTGTATGCCATCGCTTCGATCGCGCTGATCTCGTTCATCGTCTGGGCGCACCACATGTATGTGGTGGGCATGCCGGTGGCCGGCCAGCTCTACTTCATGTACGCGACCATGCTGATCGCCGTGCCGACCGGCGTGAAAGTGTTCAACTGGGTCGCCACCATGTGGCGCGGCTCGATGACCTTCGAGACGCCCATGCTGTTCGCCATCGGCTTCCTCTTCCTGTTCACCATCGGCGGCTTCACCGGCCTGGTGCTGTCGATGACTTCGGTGGACGTGCAGCTGCAGGACACCTATTACGTCGTCGCGCACTTCCACTACGTCATGGTGGCGGGGGCGCTCTACTCAGCGTTCGCCGGTGTCTATTACTGGCTGCCGAAATGGACCGGCCACATGTACGACGAGACGCTGGGCAAATGGCATTTCTGGCTGTCCTTCATCTCCTTCAACGCCGCCTTCTTCCCGCAGCACTTCCTCGGGCTGGCCGGCATGCCGCGCCGCATCCCCGATTACGCGCTGCAGTTCACCGACTTCAACCAGGTTTCGACCTATGGCGCCTTCGTCTTCGGCCTGAGCCAGCTGCTCTTCCTCTACGTCGTGCTGAAGACCATCCGCGGCGGCGAAAAGGCGGCGGACAAGCCCTGGGAAGGCGCGACCGGCCTGGAGTGGACGCTGCCCTCGCCTCCGCCCCACCATAGTTTCGAAGAGCCGCCGATCCTGAAATAAGACATTGCCGATGCGCACCGATCCGCAACGGAGTTCACGCAACCGCCGCACGGCGCTGATCGCCGCGTCCATCGGCCTGGCAATGCTCGTCGGCTATTTCCTGCGCAAGTGGATGGTCGGATGAACAGCGAAACGCGCAGCGACAACAAGCGCACGCTCACCCGGCTGGTGGTGGTGGCGGCGGTCATGTTCGGCTTCGGCTACGCCCTGGTGCCGTTCTACCAGAAGATCTGCGAGGTCACCGGCATCAACAACCTGCTCAACGCGGACGATCCGGTGCGCAGCACGCAGGTGGACACCACGCGCCGTGTCACCATCGAGTTCGACGCCAACACACACGGTCTGCCGTGGAGTTTCAAGCCCGGCCAGGCCAGCGTGACAGTGCATCCGGGCGAGCTGGTGCACGTGAAATACCTGGTGCAGAACACGCGCGACCGCGCGGTGACCGGCCAGGCGATCCCGAGCTACGGCCCGCAGCTGGCGGGGCAGCATTTCAGGAAGCTGGACTGCTTCTGCTTCGCGCGCCAGACGCTCGGAGCCGGCGAGGCGAAGGAGATGCCGGTCGTCTTCGTGATCGACCCGGCGCTGCCGAAGGAGGTGAATACGATTACGCTGTCCTACACCTTCTTCGAGGTGGCGGGCACGGCCACGGCGACGGCGCCGGAGCCGCGCAAGCCGGGGGTCTAGATGGCGGAACATGTCATGGAACCGCGCAAGGCAGGCCCGTTTCAGGTGGTGCGTACCGTTTTTTCGGCGTTCTTCGGCGTGCGCCGCAAGAGCGACCACGAACAGGACATGGGGACTTTGAACCCCCTGCATGTCCTGATCGTCGGCGTCATCGGCGTGGTGCTGTTTGTTTTGACGCTGATCCTGATAGTCCGCGTCATCACCACTCAATAAAGTATTTCACGACCCAGGAGGCAAACATGAATCAGCAGGCAAGCCGCTACTTCGTTCCCGAGCCCAGCCACTGGCCGGTGGTCGGCTCGACGGCCCTGTTCCTTATGGCCACGGGGGCCGTGCTGTGGATCAACAAGGTTGCCTTCGGCCCCTACGTGCTGCTGGCCGGCTTTGCCGTGCTGGTGTTCATGCTGTTCGGCTGGTTCGGCACGGTGATCCGCGAATCCGAGGGCGGCAAGTACAATGCGCGCGTCGACGCCTCGTTCCGCTGGAGCATGAGCTGGTTCATCTTCTCCGAAGTGATGTTCTTCGCCGCCTTCTTCGGCGCGCTGTTCTACGTGCGCGTGCTGTCAGTGCCCGACCTCGCCGGCCTGGAACACCAGCAGTTCCTCTATCCGGGCTTCGGCAGCCAGTGGCCGAGCGCGGGCCCCGCCTTCAAGGAGCATTTCTCGCCGATGGGCGCCTGGGGCATCCCGGCCATCAACACCCTGCTGCTGCTTTCGTCAGGCGCGACGCTCACCGTGGCGCACTGGGGGCTGCTGAAGAACAACCGCGGGCAGCTCAAGCTCTGGCTGGCGGCCACCATACTGCTGGGCCTGACCTTCCTCAGCCTGCAGGCGTACGAATACGTGCATGCCTACCAGGAGCTGAACCTCAAGCTGACGACGGGCATCTACGGGACGACCTTCTTCATGCTGACCGGCTTCCACGGGCTGCACGTCACTCTCGGCGCCACCATGCTGATCGTCATCCTGTTCCGCGTCCTGGCCGGACACTTCAAGCCAGAGCATCACTTCGCCTTCGAGGCGGTGGCCTGGTACTGGCACTTCGTCGACGTGGTCTGGCTGCTGCTGTTTATCTTCGTCTACTGGATGTAACAAGGAAAAAACCAAGGAGGAGGCCGCGGACTTCGGCCTGCGGAAGAAGGAGATGCGCGCCGCACTCGCTGCGGCGTCTTTTTTAGAGCCGCTGGCCGATCAGGCCGAAGTAATATCCGCCCATGAGGATCAGGAACAGGGTGATGGACAGCCCGACGCGCAGGGCCAGCGCCTTGACGGTGCGCGTGCTGCCCTGTCCGCGATCGCGGTAGAGGAAGAACAGCGCCGAGCCGAGGCTCAGCACGATCAGGATCAGGAAGATGACGACGACAATGCGCATGATGATATGGCCACGGCGGTGCTTGAAGTCTAAACCAGTCGGCCATGTCCTGCCAGAATAGTTTGCAGGCGTGCGCCTGAGTTCGCCGGTTTTCCGGGTGCTCGGGTTCATTGCCGGGGCGCTGCTGGTCGCCGTTTTCATCCTGCTCGGCAATTGGCAACTGGGGCGCGCGCAGGATAAAGAGGCGCTGCGGCTGCGCATCGAGACGTTGCGGCAGGAGCCGCCCGTCCTTATCGCCGCCGCGCCGGCCGATCCGGCTTTCATGGACTGGCGCCCGGTGGCGGCGCGCGGCAGCTGGGTGGCCGACAGGACGATCCTGGTCGACAACAAGATGCATCGCGGCAAGCCCGGCTTCCATGTCGTGACGCCGCTGAAGCTCGGTGGCGGCATGCACGTGCTGGTGTACCGCGGCTGGGTCGCGGCGCCGCGGCTGCGCAGCGAACTGCCGCAATTCACGACGCCGGCCGGCATCGTGGAGGTGACAGGGGTGGCCCGTGCGCCTCGCGGGCGCTTCGTCGAACTGTCTTCCGCCACCCGGGAAGGGAACATCTGGGAGAACCTGACCGTCGAACGCTTCCGCGCCTGGGCCGGGATGGAAGTGCAACCGGTGGTGATCCGCCAGACCAGTCCCGCCGAGGACGGCCTGGCGCGCGACTGGGAACCGCCCGACGTGAACGCCACCAAGCACCGCTTCATCGCTTTCCAGTGGTACGCCTTTGCCGTGATGTTGCCCGCCGCCGTACTGATCCTCCGGCTCAGGCGGCGCAAAAAGGAAGAGGAATCGTGAAAGCCAGAACCACCCTGATCCTGATTGCCCTGGTGGCCGCCTTCCCTCTGGTGGCCGCCTATGTCGCCTACTATGTCTGGCAGCCGGAAAAGCGCATGAACCACGGCGATCTGATCGCGCCGACGCAACTGCCGGCCGGGCCGCTGAAGACGCTGGACGGAACCGCGTTCGATTTCGCCGCGATGAAAGGCAAGTGGATTCTTCTGTACGCCGACGCCGGCGCCTGCGACGAGCGCTGCCGCTCCAAGCTCTACACCATGCGCCAGGTGCGCACCGCCCAGGGCAAGGACATGATCCGCGTCGAGCGCGTCTGGCTGCTCTCCGATGACGTGCCGCCCGCACCCGGCTTGCTGGCCGAGTACGAGGGTACGCTTGTCGTGCGGGCGGCGGGCTCGCCGCTGCTGGCGGCCCTGCCGGCGCCGCGCGACCGTGACGCTCACCTGTACGTGGTCGATCCGATGGGCAACCTGATGATGCGCTTTCCGGAGAACCCGGACCCGCGGGGCATCATCAAGGACCTGGGGCGCCTGTTGCGCCCGGGGCGCATCGGCGCCGGTTGAAAGCCTTTCCCGCGCCGGCCCGGCATGGTAGATTCCCCTCCCACAACGCCTGAACCAGAACGAGATTTCCGCCGATGAAGGCACTGCATTCCCACAGCCATTCGTTCCTGTATCGCCTGCACCAGTATTTCCAGTTGACGAAGCCGCGGGTGGTGTCGCTCATCGTCTTCTGCGCGGTGATCGGCATGTTCCTCGCCACGCCGGGGG
>PNJM01000095.1 GCA_013821865.1 Rhodocyclaceae bacterium | reverse complement strand
AAGCGTGATCTTTTCATGATGAGGTCGAAGTGAATTCGCGAGGGTCTATTGTAGTGCCGGTTGTTGCGTGTCGCGATACTGAATGACGCAAAAAACAAAGGCCGGCCTGATGCGAGGCCGGCCTTTCGGAGGATTGCTCGTTCAGTAGCTGCCGTACGAACGGCGCTTGGCGCCAGCCGGCGCGGCGCGGTTGCCGTCGAAAGCCTTGCGCGGCGCGCCGTCGCGGCGATCTCCGCCCGGTCCCGTCGCCGCATCGCGGCGGCCGTAACCCTGCTTGTCACCGTAGCCGCTGCGCTGGCCTTGGGCGCCATAGCCGCCCTTGCTCTGGGCACCATAGCCGCCCTTGCCGGCGTAACCGCCGCCATTGCCGCGTGGGGCGGGCGCGCGGCGCTTGTCGCCGAAGCCTTCCGTGCGGGGCGGGCGCGCCTTCGGCTCGAGGCCGGGGATCACGCTGACCTGGATCGCCTGCGCGGTGTAGCGCTCGATGTCGCGCACCTGGCGGCGCTCGAAATGCGCCACCAGGCTGATGGCCAAGCCCTCGCGCCCGGCGCGGCCGGTGCGGCCGATGCGGTGCACGTAGTCCTCGGCCTGGCGCGGCAGGTCGAAGTTGATGACGTGGCTGATGCCCGGTACGTCGATGCCGCGCGCGGCGACGTCGGTCGCCACCAGCACGCGCAGTTGGCCGCGGCGCAGCGCGTCCAGCGTGCGGTTGCGCTCGCGCTGGTTCATGTCGCCGTGCAGCGCATCGGCCGAGAAGCCCTGGCCGCGCAACTGAATGGATAGATCGTCGGCGGATTTCTTGGTGGCGGTGAACACCACGGCCTGGGTGAGATCGGTGTCGCGCAGCAAGTGGTCGAGCAAGCGCGACTTGTGCGAGAAGTCGTCGGCGAAATGGATGCGCTGGGCGATTTTCGCCTTGAGTTCCGGCGCCGTGGCGATCTCGATGCGCCTGGCGTCGCGCGTCACGCGGCTCGCCAGGCGGCCGACCACGCCTTCCAGCGTGGCCGAGAACAGCATGGTCTGGCGGTTCGCCGGCGTGCGGGCGATGATGGCCTCGATGTCGTCGATGAAGCCCATGTCGAGCATGCGGTCGGCTTCGTCGAGGATCAGCGTCTCGAGGCGCGAGAAATCGATGCGGCCGCGCTCCAGGTGATCGATCAGGCGGCCCGGCGTGGCGACGACGACGTCGACCGGCTGGGAGAGCAGCTTCAATTGCAGGCCGAACGGTGCGCCGCCGACGACGCTGACGCAGCGCAGGCGGTTGATGAATTTGCCATAGGTGTCGGCGGCCCTGGTCACCTGCTGCGCCAGTTCGCGCGTCGGCGTCAGCACCAGCACGCGCGGGCCGCGGCCCTGCACGGCGGCCGGCTGGGCCAGGCGATGCAGGCAGGGCAGCATGAAGGCTGCCGTCTTGCCGCTGCCGGTCTGCGATGAGACGAGCAGATCCAGGCCTTCGAGGGCGGCGGGAATCGTCTGCGCCTGCACGGCGGTGGGTTCGGTGTAGCCGCTGGCCTCGACGGCCTTGACGATATTGGGGTTCAAACCGAGTTTGGCAAAAGCCATGAACTCTTTCCTTTCAAAGAGGGATTAACGCCGCATTCATTGCGGTCGCGGTATCGCCGGCGCCAACCAAAAAACTGCCAGCGCCGTTCGAAAAGAAAGGCCCGGGGAGAGGTCAGGGACGGAGACTGTGTGTGGAATACAGTCTTTGGGAACATGAGCCCGCGGAGAACTGCTTGCGGGCTAGAGAAAACCCCACGGGTTTCAGTGGAGGCCAACCTTCAGGTTATGCCGTAAACTAAAACACCGGATGCTGCATTGCACAAGCGGCATTATACAGGTTTAAAATGATTGCGCCAGACAATTGAGCGTTACGTTATCTTCATGGGTGACCGGGAATGCTGAAACAGATCGTTTTCGCCGCCGGGCTGGCGGCTTCGTTGCACGGGGTGCAGGCTGCCGGGAACGAGGCGCTGCCCCCGGTCAGTCTTTATGCGCCCGCAGTGTGCCTGGCCTGCATCGACTGGGCGGATCATCTCAGGAAGAACGGCTTCACCGTGGCCCTCAAGGAAACGGCCGACATGGCGGCCCTCAAGCGCCGGCTCAAGGTGCCCAGGGAGGTGGAGTCGGTGCCTACCGCGACGGTCGGCGGTTACTTCATCGAGGGGCATGTCCCGGCCGAGGACATCAAGCTGCTGCTCAAGGAAAAGCCGAAGGCCCGCGGTCTTGCCGTACCGGGCTTGCCGATGGGTGCGCCGGGGCGGGAGTCAACGGGGTCGGACATCTCCTGCGGGAGCGGCTGCGCGATCCTGGAGTCCGGCACGGCGGAGCGCCCGGCGCGGCGCGAAATGTACGACACGCTGCTGGTGGGGCGGGACGGCAAGACCAGCATCTACGCGCGGCACTGACTTCACTGTTCCTTCAGCGCCAGGAATTCCCCGTACATCGATCTGGCCCACCGGAGATCCTCGTCCATCGGGTTCGGGTCGTAGGACTGCTTGACGGTCTGCACGATGAGGCCGTCGCCGCGGATTCTGTACTGCGAATCGATGCGGGTCACTTCCATCGGATCCGCCTTGGTGAATACGTAGCAGACGCTCTCGGGCATCAGCTTTTCCGGCGCAATGCCCCTGGCGCGGGCGGCGATCTCGCGGGCGGCGATGCGGCCGAGGCGGTTGGCCATGTGGCCGCTCTTCGGGTATTGGCCGAAGAGCGGCGACACTGCGCCCATGAGGTCGCCGATCAGGAACACCCGCTCGTCTTCCCTCGCATGCAGATGCACCGGGTGCTGGTCGGCCCAGCCGGTGGGCTTGCCTGCCGCGTCCCGGGCGATGAGCCCGGTTTTCCACACCAGGTCGCCGGCCTGCTGCGGCGCCATGAGAATGGCGTCGTCGAAGCGCAGGTCGTCGAAATCGGTGGAAATGGTCTTGTTGAAGGGGTCGACGGATTTCACCCTGGCCTGGGACACATGGACGATCCGGTCCTTGTACTGTTCGGCGAAGGTCCGGCCGAAGCCAGGAATGGTGGGGTTCGGGTCAATGAGAATGAGCCTGCCCTTGATCCTGCGCGACTGGAACAGCCGGCCGATCATCAGCGCCCGCTCGTAGGGCGCCGGCGGACAGCGGTAAGGCATCGGCGGCAGGGTCATGACGAGGTCGCCGCCCTTGAAGCCGTCGAGCTTCTTCTTGAGCGCGAAAGGCTCGCCGCCCGGGATGAAGGCGCAGGGGTAGTTCGCCAGGGTGTGGTCGATGGCGCGGCGGTCGTCGCCGTACCACGCCTCGAAGTCGTAGCGGATGCCGACGGCGAGGACCAGCCAGTCGTAATCGATCGCGCCCCGCGCGGTGATGACGCGGCGCTTGTCGCGGTCGATGTCGGAGGCTTCGGCCTGGATGAAGGTGTAGCCGTAGGCCCTGGCCGCGGCGGCGTAGTCATGGACGAGGACGCGGGTCTCCACCAGGTTCGCCAGCCACTTGTTGCTCAAGGGACAGGACCAGAACTCCGGGTTCTTTTCCAGCAGGACGACATCCAGTTCGGGCGCCAGGTCGCGCAGATGGCGTGCTGCGGTCAGCCCGCCCCAGCCGCCGCCGACGATGACCACGCGCCGGCTCCTGGAAGGCGGCAGAAGGTCCGGGATCGGGTGCCCGACGAGGGGCGCGGCGCGGACGGACAGGGAAGCGCCCAGGGCAGCGGCGGCGCCGAGAAAACCGCGGCGGTTCATCGGCATGCCCTGGTTTTTCGTCGTCCGGTCAATGTCGGGCAGACGCCATGGCCCATGGGATCAGTCGACCAGTCTCTTGAGGTCGTGGGTCGATGCCTGCTCGCATTTGGAGCCGGGCTTGCAGCCCTTGAGGATCCACAGCGAGATCAACCCCGCCAGCTCGTCGGATTTGGCCTTCCGCGCCATGCTGAGCGGCGTGCGCCCCGCCGCCGTCTTGGCGTCCACGTCCGCCCCTGCTTCCAGCAGCAGCTTGGCGTTCTCGATCCGGTTCGAGTAGGCCGCCATGTGCAGGGGCGTCGTGCCTTCGTCGTCTTTCGCGTTGACATCGGCGCCGGCCGCAATCAGGACCTTCAGTGCCCCGGTGTCGGGGTTGGTGGCGGCCAAGTGGATCGGCATCATGCCGAGACCGGCGCGCATATTGCGCAGGGCGGGGTTGGCCTTGAGGGTCTTCGCGACCTCTTCGCCCGTGCCCATGCGCGCCTGGTCATGGATCGGCTGATCGGCGCGGGAGGCGCCGAGAGGCATCACGGCTGCGGCCAGGATCACGGCAAGCGCGCGCAGGTATGGGTGAAGGCGGGGTTTCATCGAATATCTCCAGTCAGTGCGGTGATCATTGTTGCCGACTTCCGCGGTGTTTGAAAGTTCAGGCGACCGCCAGCGGCGTTGCGGACGGCGCCGTTCAATGGCGAGGAGTGTGTCGCTGATTTTTACACAATAATCAATCTGAAGAAACGGGCACGGTCATGGCCACTGCCGCTGGAGAGCGAAAAGATCGAAAATCGGCGGCTGGCGCTGCCATGGAATCGCTTGCTTGACTCGAGCCGGCTAATGGGTGTCCCCGATTACCCCGCGCTGGTGCGTAATTCACTCAATGGCAAGTGGATGGCCTGGAAGTGGCGTCGACAGGCTTTCCGGAGGTCGATATTCGTCTCATTGAGCGCGCCTGTGTGCTCCCAAAAGGCTTTACCACCGAGGCAGAAAAAGAATTCGACTTCGGTGGCAAAGGCGAGGGTACTCGCCGGCACAGTCAGGCAGAGCGCTGTTTAGGCTGACCGGCTCCTCTAACGAGTACCAGGCTCAAAAGCGCCATGCATGCCAGAACAATGGTTCCCGGTTCGGGCGCTTGATGTTGGTCGGGGGGGAGAAAGCCTTGAACGACGGCGATCTGGTTGCCTCCGCCAAAAGTCGAGAAGAGAAAATCACCGGTGATAGGATCGATCGCGGCGCCTTCTGCGCCAGTAAGACCACTGACGAAGGTGCGTCGCGTGTTGACCAGCGGATTGCCGCTGGCATCGACCTCATACGCTCCTACCAATCCGGCGCTGTATTCCGCGATGAGCATGCTGTTCGCCGTGAAGAGCGCATTTCCCGCGGCGATGTACACGAAGCCTTCCGGCCCTCCCGGAACGTTCTGCATGCCGGGGGCAAGCGGATCCACATCTACCTGGACAAACGGGCCGATATTGAACGTGCCGCTGCCGTCCGCGCTGTACGCAGCGTCGTACCACTGCCCGGCGGACCAGCTAACCACCTTCATGCTTCCGGCGCCGCCAAATCCGGCCGGAACGAAATTCAGCGCGCTTACCGAGGAGGAAGCACCTGCCGGGCCGGCCGTGATCTTGTCTTCGTCCGCTGTGGTCCCCGGCTTTACTTGGCCGATCTGGTTGATGTTCCATCGCGCCAGGAACAGTACGCCGCCGGGACCAAACACGACACCGCCATCGTTGTAATCCCCGATGCCTGATCCAGCGCCCCCGAACTGGGACGCGCTGCCGGAAAAGCCGGTAATGTGGTTGCCGGCGCCGCGTACGACGTCGATCATGTAGAGCCGACCGGCACTGTTGTTGGCGCTTCCGCCGATGAGAAGCGTATCGCTATCGAGGAAGGTGAGCCCGCCATAGAGGGGAGGGAGACTTGGCACCGAGCCTATGCTGTTTACGGTGTACGAACCCGCGTAATACGGATCGATCGTTAATGCATGCACCAATGGCGCATGCAGCGCGAACGCCACGGCGGCCATCCGAACCATATTTTCCAGGTTCATGTCACACCTCCTTTGAATTTCGCGGGAATGGATACTTGGGCGTTCAAGCAAATTTTGCACCAGGGAAATAAGCTGCGAGATATCAAAGGATTGGTTTGTGCGCATGCGTGCAGATCGTTCAGGCTGTAAAGTTTTTCGACTACAAGACGATCTGACGAGCAACAAAACTTCCTGTCCCGGCGCGGCTTGGCATCAGGTCTTTCTCTGATGCATGGCCCGTCTGCATCAAGCAACTGTCAGCAACTCCAGCAGCGCCTCCCCGTAACTCTCCAGCTTGTGCGCGCCGATGCCCGAGATATGGCGCAGTTCCTCCGTTGTCCGCGGCCGCTCGCGCACCAGTTCCAGCAGCGTGGCGTCGTGCAGGACGACGTAGGCGGGCACGCCGTGGGTCTTTGCGGTTTCGCTGCGCCAGGCGCGCAGCTTTTCCCACAGTGCATGTTCGTCTGCGCCGAACTCGGCGTCGATCCTGCGGCTGCGAGGCCTGGGGGCTTTCTTCTTCTCCTGCTGCCGGCGCAGGGCGACGCTCTGCTCGCCTTTCAGCACCGGACGGCTGGCATCGGTGAGATGCAGCGCGCCGTGGGCGTGGTCCACCGCCAGCAGGCCTAGCGCCGCCATCTGGCGGAAGATGCCGCGCCATTCCTTTTCGGAAATGTCGGCGCCGATGCCGAAGGTGGACAGCTTGTCGTGTCGCCACTGGCGCATGCGCTCGCCGTCCTTGCCCATCAGCACGTCGATGACGTGGCCGGCGCCGAAGCGCTGGCCGGTGCGATAGACGCAGGACAGCGCCTTGCGCACGGCCTCGGTGCCGTCCCAGGTCTGCGGCGGGTCGAGGCAGGTGTCGCAGTTGCCGCAGGGGCCGCTCTCCTCGCCGAAATAGGCGAGCAGGCGCACGCGGCGGCAGGCGGTGGTCTCGCACAGGCCGAGCAGGGCGTCGAGCTTGGCCGCCGAGACGCGCTTGTGGCGCTCGTCGGCCTCGGATTCGTCGATCATGCGCCGCTGCTGCACCACGTCGGCGAGGCCGTAGGCCATCCAGGCATCCGCCGGCAGGCCGTCGCGCCCGGCGCGGCCGGTCTCCTGATAGTAGCCCTCGATGCTTTTGGGCAGGTCGAGGTGCGCAACGAAGCGCACGTCGGGCTTGTCGATGCCCATGCCGAAGGCGATGGTCGCTACCATCACCACGCCGTCCTCGCGCAGGAAGGCTTCCTGGTTGCGGGCCCGGTTGCGCGCCTCCATGCCGGCATGGTAGGGCAGGGCGCGGATGCCTGCTTCGGCGAGAAAGGCCGCCGTTTCTTCCACCTTGCGCCGCGACAGGCAATAGACGATGCCGGCGTCGCCGTCGTGCTCGGCACGCAGGAAGGTGAGCAGCTGCGCGCGGGCGTTGGCCTTCTCGACGATCTGGTAGCGGATGTTGGGCCGGTCGAAGCTGGCGATGAAGATGCGCGCGCCTTCGAGGTGCAGGTTGGCGACGATCTCGCCGCGCGTGACCTCGTCCGCCGTCGCCGTCAGCGCGATGCGCGGCACCTGCGGGAAGCGCTCCGGCAGGGCGGAGAGCTGCAGGTATTCCGGGCGGAAGTCGTGGCCCCACTGCGAGACGCAGTGCGCCTCGTCGATGGCGAAGAGGGCCAGCCTGCCCTGCGCCGCCGCCTCTTCGAGCAATTGCATGAAGCGCGGCGTCATCAGCCGTTCCGGAGCGACGTAAAGCAGGTCGTAGTCGCCGCGGGTGAAGCCGCGCTCGATGGCGCTGGCCCGATCGGACGGCAGCGTCGAGTTGAGGAAGGCCGCGCGCACGCCCGCTTCAATGAGTGCCGCCACCTGGTCCTGCATCAGCGCGATGAGAGGAGAGACGACGATGGCGGTGCCGGCACGCAGCAGGGCCGGGATCTGGTAGCAGAGCGACTTGCCGCCGCCGGTGGGCATCAGCACCAGCGCGTCGCCGCCGCCGGCGACGTGGTCGATGATCTCGGCCTGCCGGCCGCGAAAGGCGGGGTAGCCGAAAGTATCGTTGAGGAGGGAAAGGGCGGTGGTCATTATTTCCCGGCGAGGTGTTCGCGCCGTGCCTCCTTCGGCAGGGCGGCGAGCCGCTTCACTTCGGCGTAGAAGCGCGGCAGGTCGCGGCTGTTGCGGGCGAGCAGGGCCTCGAAGGCCGGCACGAGCTGATGGTAGAGGCCGACCGAGACGAGCGTTGCATTGTTGATCTCTTGTCCGAACCAGCGGTCGTAGCCGGCGAAGCCCTGCCACGGCCCGACCTTCAGCGCCTCGTAGTCACGCCGCAGCCGGGCGAAAATGAGTGCCTTCTCGCGGCGCTTCTCGTCCGGCGCCAGCGATGATGCATAGAGCGCTTCGAGACGCTGGCGCGTGTTCAGCACCAAGCCCTGGAAATCGGCGCGCATGCGCTGCGCGCGCTGGTAGAGGGCGTGCTGGGCGGGGTCGTTCTCTTGCGCCAGCCAGCGGCGCAGGCCTTCCTGTTCCACGGCGACGGCGAAGGACTCGTTGAACTCCGTGTCGTCGCGCACGTAAAGAACCTGGTGGGCCAGTTCGTGGAAGACGACACGCGCCAGCCCGATCACCGGATAGTGGATGTAGGTATTGAGCAGGGGGTCGTTGAACCAGCCCAGGGTGGAGTAGGCCGGCACGCCGCCGACGTAGACCTCGAGCCCCTCGCCGCGCAGATCGGCCGCATAGGCATCCGCATCGGCCTTGGCGAAGTAGCCGCGATAGCTCACGCAGCCCGCCACGGGGAAGCACCAGTCCTTCGGGCGCATGGAAAACTCCCCGGCGGCGTAGACGTTCCAGACGACATAGCGGCGGCCGAGATCGGCGTATTTGCGAAAGCTGCCGTTGTCGGGTAGCGCCAGTTCGCGGCTGGCGAAGTCGCGGATGCGCAGCGCCGCAGCGAGTTTCGCCTTTG
>PNJM01000094.1 GCA_013821865.1 Rhodocyclaceae bacterium | reverse complement strand
GACCTGATGGAGAAGTTCGCCGAGTACGGCTTCAACAAGTCGCACTCGGCGGCCTATGCGCTGGTGGCCTACCAGACGGCCTGGCTCAAGGCGCATCATCCCGCCGAGTTCATGGCGGCAACGCTGTCCTCCGAAATGGCCGACACCGACAAGGTGCAGCTGTTCTGGAACGACTGCGCGCAGAACGGCATCGCCTTCCTGCCGCCGGACATCAACCGCAGCGCGTACCGCTTCACGCCGGTGGACTCGAAGACCATCCGCTACGGACTGGGCGCCATCAAGGGCACCGGCGAGTCGGCCATCGGGGCGATACTCCGCGCGCGCGAGGCCGGCGGAGATTTCGCCGATCTCTTCGATTTCTGCAAACGCATCGACAAGCGCGTGGTGAACCGCCGCGTCATCGAGGCACTGGTGCGCGCCGGCGCCTTCGACTCGTCGGACGATCACCGCGCCCGCCTGCTGGCCTCCGTCGGCGTGGCGCTGGAAGCGGCCGAGCAGGCCGAGCGCGACGCCCTGCAGAGCGGGCTGTTCGATCATCCCGGCTCGGATGCCCCGGTGACGGCGCACTATATCGAAGTGCCGCGCTGGAGCGAACGCGAGCGCCTGTTCAACGAGAAGCAGGCGCTCGGCTTCTTCCTTTCCGGCCATCCCTACAACGAATACCGGGCGGAACTCCTGGCCTTCGTGCGCCGGCCGCTGGCCGGCCTGGAAGCCGGCAAGGATTCGGCGCTTCTCGCCGGCATCGTCCTCGCCACCCGCACGCAGATGACCCGGCGCGGCAAGATGGTCTTCGTTGTGCTCGACGACGGCACGGCGCAGCAGGAAGTCGCGGTGTTCAACGAAGTGTTCGAGGCCGAGCGCGGCAAGATCAAGGTGGACGAGGTGCTGGTCGTCGAGGGCAAGGTGCAGCGGGACGATTTCTCCGGCGGTTTGCGCGTTGTCGCCGACAGGCTGATGACGCTGGCCGAGGCGCGCGGGCGCTTTGCCAAGGCGCTGCGCGTGGCGATGAATGGCGAGGCGAGCAGGGCCGGGGCGGCGGCGGAGAAACTACGTACCCTGCTGGCGCCCTATCGCAACGGCCCCTGCCCGGTGCGCGTGCGCTACCGCAACGACGAGGCCGAGTGCGAACTGCCGCTGGGCGAGACCTGGCGCGTGCGCCTCGACGACGAATTGCTGGCCGGCCTGCAGCAATGGCTGCAGGCCGAGAACGTCGAGGTGGTTTACCTGTAGTTCAACCCAGATCCGCGACCAGCGATTCGCGCACGGCTGCTGGCACGGTCAGGGATTCGCGGTACCGGTCGTGATCGATGCCGGCGCGGATGGCCGCGCCGGCTTTCGCTGCCGCGATCATCTGCGGCGTCAGTTCGAAGCGCAGGAAATGCACCGCGGCGGTCTTGTCCTCGGTTTCGCGGTCGAGGTCCTCGTTGGCGATGGGGTACACCTTGCCGCAGCCTTCCACCTGCATCCACACCTTTTTCTCGATGCCGATCAGCGTCGCCAGGGCCTGGCGGCGCTCGTCCTCGTCGCTGTACTCGATCATGAAGGTGGCCTTCCAGTTGTGACCGTCGGGGACGAGTGGATTGTAAACATCCAGCTCTTCCTGGATCAGTTCAGGCTCGAACATCCGCTCCAGGCGCAGCATTTCCTGCACCTGGTACTGCATGGTCAGCGCATCCTCGAAATAGAGGGTGGCATGCGGGCCGATGGGGAGTTGGCGGTTTTTCTTGTGCGCGATCACCCGGGCGCGGAATTCCGGGCGGAGGCGGGCGTACTGCTCCAGGCTGTAGAGCTTCTCGTGGGTCAGTGCATTCATCGCATTATCTTCCTTGCTCGATCGATCAGATGCCGTAGGCGCGGCGCAAAAGCGTGATGGGATGTTCCGGCGAGGTGCCGTCGGCACGGACATGCCCGATGTGGTGTCCCGCCATGGCGCAGTCGCTGCCGTAATGGTCGGGCTGCGCCTGGTTGACGCGATTCACCACCGGCTTGACGATCTTCACGGCGAACTCGTGGAACTCCTTCTTCACGGCGTAGGTGCCGTCGTGGCCGGAACAGCGCTCGATGATATCCACCTCGGTGTCCGGCACCAGCGACAGGGCTTCCTTCGTCTTTGGGCCGATGTTCTGCACCCTCTGGTGACAGGCGGCATGGTAGGCCACCTTGCCCAGGCCTTGCTTGAAATCGGTCTTGAGCCGGCCTTCCTTGTGGCGCAGCATCAGGTACTCGAAGGGATCGTAGAAGGCGTTTTTCACCTTCAGCACGTCCGCATCGTCCGGGAACATGAGCGGCAGTTCCTGCTTGAACATGAGCACGCAGGAAGGCACCAGGGCGGTGAGGTCCCAGCCCGCATCCACCAGCCTGGCCAGCACCGGGATGTTTGCCTGCCTGGCTGCGCGCACGGCTTCGAGGTCGCCCAGTTCCAGTTTCGGCATGCCGCAGCAGCGTTCCTTCTCCGCCAGGGTGACCGGGATGCCGTTGTGCGCGAACACGGCGGCGAGATCCTCGCCGGGGCCGGGCTCGTTGCGGTTCATGTAGCAGGTGGCGAACAGCGCCACCTTGCCCCTGGTCGGGCCGGCCGCCTCGCCCGGCGTGTCGGCGGGCAGCTTGTCCAGGCGGCTGCGCAGCGGCCGGCTGGAGAACTCCGGCAGCCAGGCTTCGGCATGAATGCCCGCCACCGCCTGCAGCGCCTTGCGGGCGGGGCCGATCTTGTTGACGGTATTCACCACCTGGGCGACGACCGGTATGCCGGCGAGCTTGCCGACCATGTCGGTGCTGGTCAGCACCTTGTCGCGCAGCTTGGTGGTGCCTTTACTGAAGTGCACCGCCTTCGCCCGCAGCATGAGATGCGGGAAATCCAGGTTCCACTCGTGCGGCGGCACGTAGGGGCACTTCGTCATGAAGCAGAGGTCGCACAGGTAGCAGTGATCCACCACCTTCCGGTAGTCCTCTTTCCTGACGCCGTCCACTTCCAGGGTCGGCGAGGCGTCCACCAGGTCGAACAGCGTCGGAAAGGACTGGCACAGGCTGACGCAGCGCCGGCAGCCGTGGCAGATGTCGAAGACGCGCTCCATTTCGTGGAAAAGCGCGGCCTCATCGTAGAAGGCCGGGTTGTTCCAGTCGAGCGGGTGCCGGGTGGGAGCCTCGAGATTGCCTTCGCGAATCGGCGCAGCCATGCGGTTCTTCCTGTGCTTTTATATGTGCGGGTGCCCGGTCGCCCCAGCGGGCGACCGGGCGGGAACCCGCTCAGGCCTTCCGCCGGGCCGCCCCAAGGAAGGCCTGCGCCCCCTCGGGGGACAGCGAACGAAGTGAGCGTGGGGGCCGTTTCATCTTAGGCGTTGAATTCGTTCAGGGCCTTCTGGAAGCGGTTGGCGTGCGAGCGCTCGGCTTTGGCCAGGGTCTCGAACCAGTCGGCGATCTCGTCGAAGCCTTCCGCCCGCGCATCCTTGGCCATGCCTGGGTACATGTCGGTGTACTCGTGGGTCTCGCCGGCGACGGCGGTTTTCAGGTTGTCGGCGGTGGGGCCGAAGGGCATGCCGGTGGCCGGATCGCCGCACTTCTCCAGGTACTCCAGGTGGCCGTGGGCGTGGCCGGTTTCGCCTTCCGCCGTGGAGCGGAACAGGGCGGCGACGTCGTTATTGCCCTCGACGTCGGCCTTGGCTGCGAAATAGAGATAACGGCGGTTGGCCTGGGATTCGCCTGCAAAGGCGTCTTTCAGGTGCTTTTCGGTTTTGCTTCCTTTAAGTTGCATGGTCTGACTCCTCACATGGGTTGCAATATGACAAGACACGATGGCCTTGGCCCGTAAACGATAAGGCCGTTCAACACGAAAGGGAAATTGGATTTTTCTACCTACTTGATAGTTTATGGCTATCAAATAGCCACGGGCCGGGTGCCGGGCAGCTTGCAGTCGAGCAGGGCGTGGTGAATCACTTCAACGGCCTGATGGCGCGGATAGCTTGCCCGCCAGACCAGCCCGACGCGGCGCGTCGGATTGGGTTCCCGGAACGGTCGCACGCGCAGGAGCGGATCCTTGGGCGAGATGTCGTCTACCGCAGAAGCGGGCATGACCGTCACGCCGACGCCGCTGGCGACCATGTGGCGGATGGTTTCCAGCGAGCTGCCCTCGATCACGTGCGGCGAGAGGCCGGACTGGCTGCTCGCCGAGGCGCAGAGATCGAGCACCTGGTCGCGGAAGCAGTTGCCGGCGCCGAGCATCAGGAGCTGCACATCGAGCAGCGCGGAAGCCTCGATGGCCTTTTGCTTGGCCCAAGGGTGGTTGGCCGGCGTCAGCACACGAAACTGCTCGTCATAGACGGCCTGCGCCACCAGCCGCGGTTCCTCCATCGGCAGGGCGAGGACAGCCAGGTCGATCTCGTTGTTCTTCAGTTTCTCGATGAGCCGCTGCGTGTAGTTTTCCTCGAGGATCAGCGGCATGGCCGGCGCCCGCGCCTTGACCAGCGGCACCAGGCGCGGCAGCAGCCAGGGCGCGATGGTGAAGATCACGCCGACGCGCAGAGAACCGACCAGCGGCCCCCGGTCGGCGGCGGCGATTTCCGCCACCTGCGCCGCCTCGGCCAGCACCTTCTCGGCCTGGGCGACGATGCGCTGGCCGACCGGCGTGACGCGCACTTCCTGCGGCGAGCGCTCGAAGAGGATGACGCCGAGCTGCTCCTCGAGCTTCTTCACCGCCACCGACAGCGTCGGCTGGGAGACGAAGCACTTCTCGGCGGCGCGGCCGAAATGGCGCTCGCGGGCGAGGGCGACGATGTAGCGCAGGTCGGTGAGCGTCATGCCGTGGGCAGCTGTTCGAAGTTCGGAAAATCGCCGCTGCCGAGCTCGACCTCGACGCGGTCGACGCGCGCCCCGGGCGGGCCGCGCCGGGCCCAGGCGATCATGGCCGCCACGGCCTCGTCGCTGCCGGCGATCATGGCCTCCACCGTACCGTCGCGCCGATTGCGCACCCAGCCGGAGACGCCCTGCTTTTGCGCCTCCCAGGCCAGCGAGGCGCGGAAGCCGACACCCTGCACTCGTCCGTGAATGACGAGGCGCCGGCGTTCCATTATTTCACCTTCATGCCCGGCTGCGCGCCGCTGTCGGGAGACAACAGAAAAATTCCCGGCCCCTCGCCGGAGGCGGCCAGCACCATGCCTTCCGACAGGCCGAACTTCATCTTGCGCGGGGCCAGGTTGGCGACCATAACCGTCAGGCGTCCGGCGAGTGCCGCCGGGTCATAGGCCGACTTGATGCCGGCGAACACCGTGCGCGTCTCCGTCCCCAGGTCGAGCGTGAGCTTGATCAGCTTCTCCGCGCCCTCGACAGGCTCGGCATTGGCGATGCGGGCGATGCGCAGGTCGACTTTCGAAAAGTCGTCGATGCCGATGTGGGACACGGCGGCTTTCTCCTCGGCATGCTGCTGGTGCTCGGCATGGCGCTGCTGCGAATGCGGCTGCGGGACGGGCGTAGGCGCCAGCGATACCTTGTTGGCCTCGACGAGGGCGTCGACCTGCCTGGGGTCGATGCGGGTCATGAGGTGGGTGTATTCGTTGATGCGGTGTCCGGCCGGAATCAGGCTGCCCGCATCGGCCCAGCGAAGCGGCTCCACGTTGAGGAAGCGCTCGATATTCCCGGCAAGTTGCGGCAGCACGGGCTTGAGATACAGCGTGAGCAGCCGGAACAGGTTGATTGCCTCCGAGCAGACGCGATGCAGGGCCTGTTCGCCGCCTTCCTTCCTCGCCAGTTCCCACGGCTTTTCTTCATTCACGAACTGGTTGGCGCGGTCGGCCAGCGCCATGACTTCCCGCAGTGCCTTGCCATACTCGCGCTGCTCGTAGAGGCCGGCGATCGAGGCTGCGGCAGTCTGTGTTTCGCTGATCAGTACACTGGAAGATTGCATCAGTTCTGCGTCAAACCGCTTGCTGATGAATCCCGCGCACCGGCTGGCGATATTGATGTACTTGCCGACCAGATCGGAGTTCACCCGCGCGACGAAGTCCTCCAGGTTGAGGTCGATGTCCTCCATCGCGCCGGAGAGCTTGGCGGCGTAGTAGTAGCGCAGCCACTCGGGATTCAGGCCCTGCTTGAGGTAGCTCTCGGCGGTGATGAAGGTGCCGCGCGACTTGGACATCTTCTGTCCGTCAACGGTGAGGAAGCCGTGGGCAAAGATTTTCGTCGGCGTGCGGTAGCCGGCGTGCTCCAGTTCGGCCGGCCAGAACAGGGCATGGAAGTAGAGGATGTCCTTGCCGATAAAGTGGACCATCTCGGTGTTGCCGCCGGGCCTGATGAAGGCGTCCACGTCGATGATGGCCCCTTCGGCGCGCTTCTTCTCGGCGAAGTTCCTGAACGAGCCGAAATAGCCGATCGGCGCGTCGAGCCAGACGTAGAAGAACTTTCCGGGCGCGCCGGGGATCTCGAAGCCGAAATACGGCGCGTCGCGCGAGATGTCCCAGTCGGTGAGCTTGTTCTCGCCCTCGGCGCCGAGCCATTCCTGCATCTTGTTGGAGGCTTCGGGCTGCAGGCGGCCCTGCTCGCGCGTCCAGCGCCGCAGGAAAGCCTGGCAGCGCGGGTCGGAGAGCTTGAAGAAGAAGTGATCGGACGACTTGCGCACCGGCGTCGCGCCGGAGACGGCCGAATAAGGATTTTTCAGCTCGGTCGGCGCATACGCGGCGCCGCAGGATTCGCAGGAGTCGCCGTACTGGTCCTTCGTGCCGCACTTGGGGCACTCGCCCTTGATGTAGCGGTCGGGCAGGAACATCTGCCTCACCGGATCGTAGAACTGCTCGATGGGACGCACCTCGATCAGCCCGGCCGCCTTCAGCCTGCCGTAGATGTCGTTGGCGTAGTGGCGCGTTTCTTCCGAGTGGGTCGTGTGGTAGTTGTCGAACTGGACGTGGAAGCCGGCGAAGTCGCGCGTGTGCTCGCCATGCACGCGGCGGATCAGTTCCTCGGGCGTGATCCCTTCCTTGTCGGCGCGCAGCATGATGGGCGTGCCGTGGGTGTCGTCGGCGCAGACATACCAGCACTCGCTGCCTTGCATTTTCTGGAAGCGCACCCAGATGTCGGTCTGGATGTATTCGACCAGGTGGCCGAGATGGATGGCGCCGTTGGCGTAAGGGAGGGCGCTGGTGACGAGGATCTGGCGGGGCGTTGGCATTGCGGAATTTGCTGAGAAAACAATCATTTTAGCAAAGCAGCCGGCCAAACTGTATTCTTGCGGTTGCCGCACGGCAATCTAGAGTAAAATAGTCAGGTATTAAAAACCTAATGGAGCAGTGAATGAGCATCTCCGAACTTCAGGTGCAGACGGCGCTGAAGGAAATCACCGACCCGAACACCGGCAAGGATTTTGTCAGCACGCGCTGTGCGAAGAACATCAAGATCGAGGGCGCCAACATCTCCGTCGATATCGAGCTGGGCTACCCGGCGAAGAGCCAGATCGACGGCTTCCGCCGCCAGGTGATCGACAAGCTGAAGGCCATCCCCGGCGCGGGCAACGTCTCGGCCAACGTCCACAGCAAGGTCGTCTCGCATACCGTGCAGCGCGGCGTGAAGCTGATTCCCAACGTGAAGAACGTCATCGCCGTGGCCTCGGGCAAGGGCGGCGTGGGCAAGTCCACCACCGCCGTGAACCTGGCGCTGGGCCTGGCCGCCGAGGGCGCCAGCGTGGCCATTCTCGACGCCGACATCTACGGTCCCTCGCAGCCGCAGATGCTGGGCATCACCGGCCGTCCCGAATCGAGCGACGGCAAGACCCTGGAGCCGATGGAGGCCTACGGCCTGCAGGCCATGTCGATCGGCTTTCTCATCGACGCGGAGACGCCCATGGTCTGGCGCGGCCCCATGGTGACCCAGGCGCTGCAGCAGCTGCTCGGGGATACGCGCTGGCGCGACGTCGACTACCTCGTCATCGACCTGCCGCCGGGCACCGGCGACATCCAGCTCACCCTGGCGCAGCAGGTGCCCGTGACAGGAGCGGTGATCGTCACCACGCCGCAGGACATCGCCCTGCTCGACGCGCGCAGGGGGCTCAAGATGTTCGAGAAGGTGGGCATCCCCATCCTCGGCATCGTCGAGAACATGAGCATCCACATCTGCTCGAAGTGCGGCCACGAGGAGCACATCTTCGGCTCCGGCGGCGGCGAGAAGATGTGCAAGGACTACGAGGTCGAGTTCCTCGGCGCCCTGCCGCTGGACATCAACATCCGCGAGCAGACCGACTCGGGCAAGCCCTCGGTGGTGGCCGATCCCGACGGCCGCGTCGCCGAGATCTACCGCGGCATTGCCCGGCGCATCGCGGTGAAGATCGCCGAGAAGGCGAAGGACATGACGGCGAAGTTCCCCAACATCGTGATCCAGAACACTTGAATGGTTTGTTGACCAGCCCCCGAAAGAGCGGATAATTCCGCTCTTTCTTTTCGGCGTCACGCGATGAGCATCAAATCCGACAAGTGGATCCGCCGCATGGCGAAAGAGCACGGCATGATCGAGCCGTTCGAGCCCGGCCAGGTGCGCGAGGTCGACGGCCGCAAGATCGTCTCCTACGGTACGTCCAGCTACGGCTACGACATCCGCTGCTCGAACGAATTCAAGCTGTTCACCGACATCAATTGCACCATCGTCGACCCGAAGAACTTCGACCCGAATTCCTTCGTCGAGATCAAGAACGACTACTGCATCATCCCGCCCAATTCCTTTGCTTTGGCGCGCACCGTCGAGTACTTCCGCATCCCGCGCAACGTGCTCACCGTCTGCCTGGGCAAGAGCACCTATGCCCGCTGCGGCATCATCGTGAACGTCAC
>PNJM01000093.1 GCA_013821865.1 Rhodocyclaceae bacterium | reverse complement strand
CCCCACACCACCCGGCATGCGGGTCCGCACCGGGCGGTTCATCGACAGGGCGCACACGATTTGCCTCATGCGTAGCCGTGAGCCTTCATCCACAGGTCGCGGATACTCACCAGCCCCTGCGCTTTCAACCAATCGTTCGTCATCCCCATTTGCGTCGCCTGCGACCGCGACAGGTGCCAGTAGCTCTTGCCGCTGATGCCCGTCAGGATCGCCGTGCGCTTGCCGACCCCCAAGGTAAGGGCCCGGGGATTGTCGGGAACGATCAGTTCAGGCACGCCGCCGATGAAATTCAGGGCACGGCCCAGGCCGGCTAACCAATCGGCCTGGGTTTCGGCGGCGGTGGCGGTGGCGCAGGCGTACGTGTAGTTCGAGGCGCCCAGCACGGCGACGAAGATGTGCGCGCGGTGGATCTCGCCCGTGGTGGCATCGATGATCGCTTCGCGATCGCGATCTAACCTTATTCGTTATGTTTTGCGGCAAACTGTTTGGCGCTATAATGTGTATGGATATTAGAGGAGATACACACTATGCGAACAAACATTGTAATTGACGACAAACTTATGAACGATACGCTCCGGGCGACGGGGCTGAAAACCAAGCGCGAAGCGGTTGAACTCGGGCTGCGCACAGTGCTGCGTTTGCGCCAACAAGAGCAGATTCGGCGCTTTCGCGGCAAACTGAACTGGCAAGGCGATCTTGACGCGATGAGGACCGACAAGTGATCTTGGTCGATTCCAGCGTTTGGATCGACTACTTTCGAGGAACCGCAGCGCCGGAGGCTGAGAAGCTCGATGCCCTGCTGGGGACGGAGCCAGTTGCCATCGGAGACCTTATTTTGACCGAGGTACTCCAGGGGTTTGGAAGCGACCGTGAGTTTAACCAAGCCAGAAAGTTGCTTACCTCGTTGGTTGTCGTTGAACTGGGCGGGCAAGACATGGTGATTCAAGCGGCCAAGAACTTCCGAGCTTTGCGCGCGCGAGGGATCACTGTACGCAAAACTATTGATACGGTGATTGCGACCCGCTGTATTGAAAGTGGCTACACTTTGTTGTTCAGCGACAGAGATTTCGATCCGTTTGTTCACTACCTTGGTCTCCGCTCGGTGTTTCCAGAAGGGTTGATGAGCGGTTCGAGTATGGCGAGACGCGAATGATCGCGCTCGCTCCGAAAACCGAAGTTCTGTACTACGTGGCAGCCACTGGCGCATCCGCTGTTCGAGGTGGTGCGAGGCCCGGTGGAGGACTGGGAAATTACTTAGCCTTTCGGTCGCGCGAGGGGATGTTGTAGAGATACGCGCCGAGCAGCACGCCGAAGATTGCCAGGGCGGCCTGCAGTTCGGGCCAGGGCACGAAAAAAACGATGGAGATGCCCAGCGTCACCGCCATGAGCAGTATGGCGGTCCATTTCACCCGGTACGGGATGCTGCGGTGGCGCCGCCATTCGAGGATGGTCGGACCGAACACGCGGTTGTTGAGCAGCCAGTTGTAGAAGCGCGTCGAGGCGCGGGCATAGCAGGCGGCGGCCAGGAGCATGAACGGCGTGGTCGGCAGCACCGGCAGGAGGATGCCGGCAATGCCGATGGCCACGAACAGCGTGCCGAGCGCAACGAACATGAGGCGCACGGCGAGCGAGTCGTGCTTGCGCATCTCGGTGCTGTAATCGCGTCTTTCCACGCCTCTTCCCTGCCGAAAGCGGGTGATTCTACGCCCCGAACAAAATCCCCGCGAAACCGGCCCGCGACAGGCCGCGCCGGGTCTTCGGCCTTGTCCGCGGACATTGAACTTTTCGAGGTTTTCCTTTATCCTCCGCGGCCTTACACGCGGCCTCGCAGCCCCGCCCAGAAGAGCCGCACAGGGGGTGAAATTGACTGAATTCCGCAAAGAACATGCTTTTCGCGGCCGGCTGGTGATGGTCGGCTTCGGCTGCGTGGGCCAGGGCGTGCTGCCGCTGCTGCTGCGCCACATCGACATGAAGCCGGAGCAGGTCCTCATCATGACGGCGGACGAGGACGGCATCGGCGTGGCGCGCAAGCATGGCGTGCCGCACATGGTGACGCCGCTCACCAAGGAAAACTATCGCCAGCTGCTCGAGCCGCGCCTCTCGCCGGGCGATTTCCTGCTCAACCTTTCAGTCGATGTTTCCAGCGTGGCGCTGATGGAGCTGTGCCAGAAGATCGGCGCGCTTTACCTGGATACCTGCATCGAGCCGTGGGCCGGCGGCTATACCGATCCGAGTCTTCCGGCCTCCAAGCGCTCGAACTATGCCTTGCGCGAGACGGCGCTGGCGCTGCGCAAGCCGGGCGGCGATGGGCCGACGGCCATTCTCACGCACGGCGCCAACCCCGGACTGGTGTCGCATTTCGTCAAGCAGGCGCTGCTGAACATCTCGGCGGATGCGGGCAAGCCGGTCGAGGCGCCGGCAACGCGCGAGGGCTGGGCGCGGCTGGCGCAGGCGCTGGGCGTGCGCGCCATCCATGTCGCGGAACGCGATTCGCAGGTGGCAAGCAAGCGCAAGGTGCCGGGCGAGTTCGTGAACACCTGGTCGGTGGACGGCTTCGTCGGCGAGGGCTTCCAGCCGGCCGAGCTGGGCTGGGGCAGCCACGAGCGCCATTTCCCGGTGGACGGATACCGGCACGACTTCGGCTCGAAGGCGGCGATCTATCTCGCGCGGCCCGGCGCCAGCACGCAGGTGCGCACGTGGACGCCGCTGGCCGGGCCGATCCACGGCTTTCTCATCACGCACAGCGAGTCCATCTCGATCGCCGACTATTTCACCGTCGGCGCAGGCGACAACCCGGAATACCGGCCGACGGTGCATTACGCCTACCATCCCTGCGACGACGCGGTGCTGTCGGTGCACGAGCTGGCCGGGCGCAACTGGCGCCTGCAGAAAAAGAAGCGTGTGCTGAAGGACGAGATCGTCTCCGGCATCGACGAGCTGGGCGTGCTGCTCATGGGCCACGGCCGCGGCATCTACTGGTACGGCTCGCAGCTTTCCATTTCGGAAGCGCGCTCGCTCGCCCCGCACAACAGCGCCACCAGTCTGCAGGTGACGGCGCCGGTGATGGCCGGCGTGATCTGGGCCATGAAAAACCCGGCCTGCGGCCTCGTCGAACCGGAAGGCCTGCCCTACGAGCATATCCTGCGCATCTGCCGGCCGTATCTGGGCAACGTGGTCGGCGCCTACGGCGACTGGACGCCGCTGAAGGATCGCGGCCAGTTGTTCGAAGAAGCTCTCGACCTCGAAGATCCGTGGCAGTTCAAGAATTTCCGGGTGGTGTGAAGCCCCCTGCGGGGTAGAGGGGATCAAGTTTGCGCTGAGCCAAACTTCACGCCATTGCGCGCAGCCGCGCAATGCGCTCTTCCGTATTCGGGTGGGTGCTGAACAGCCCCTTGATACCGCCGCCGGACAACGGATTCATGATCATCATCTGCGCCGTCTCTGGATGCGCCTCGGCCGTCTGCATGGGAATGCCGCGTGCAAAGGCATCGATCTTGGCCAGCGCGTCGGCCAAGGCATTCGGATCGCCGGAGATCTCGGCGCCGCCGCGGTCGGCCTCGAACTCGCGGGCGCGCGAGATGGCCATCTGGATCAACATCGCGGCGATGGGGGCGAGGATCATGACGATGATGGCGACGACCGGGTTCGGCCGGTCCTCGCCGCGCCCGCCGAAGAACATGCCGAACTGCGCCAGCGAGGAGATCGCGCCGGCGATGGTGGCGGAGATGGTCGAGATGAGGATGTCGCGGTGCTTCACGTGCGACAGTTCGTGCGCCATGACGCCGCGCAGCTCGCGCGCGGACAGCAGCCGCAGGATGCCGGTGGTGGCCGCCACCGCGGCATGCTCCGGGTTGCGCCCGGTGGCGAAGGCATTGGGTTGCGCCTCGTCGATCAGGTACACGCGCGGCATGGGGATCTGCGCCCGCTGCGCCAGTTCCCGCACGATGTTGTAGTACTGCGGCGCGGAGGTCTCGTCCACCTCCTGCGCGTTGTACATGCGCAGCACCATCCTGTCCGAGAACCAGTAGGCGAAAATATTCATCGCGCCGCCGAGGACGAGCGCGAGAATCATGCCCTGAGCGCCGCCGAGCATCCCGCCCACGGCGCCGAACAGCGCCAGGATGCCGGCCATCAGAATGGTGGTTTTCAACCAGTTGCCCAGCATGGATTTCCTTTCCCGTTAATGGAACAGCACCCTTTAGATGGGGCGGGGGCAAGAATAATTCAATCGGCGGCCAGGGAAAACCGGGCGCCGGCCCGCACCGGGACGCCGCGCAGGAAGTCGGCGGCCGCGAGGCGCTTGCCGCCGGGCTTCTGCAATTGGTTCAGCCGCAGCGCGCCTTGGCCACAGGCGACGACGATGCCGTCGGAACCGGCTGAGATCACGGTGCCGGGTTCGCCTTGCCCATCGGCGGCCTGCGCCGACCGGATTTTCAGCACCGCCCCGTTCAGGCGTGCGGCCGCACCGGGAAAAGGATTGAAGGCTCGCACGGCCCGCGCAAGCTCGATCGCGGGCTTGCGCCAGTCCAGTTCCGCCTCGCGCTTGTCGATCTTGGCGGCGTAAGTAATACCCTCGGCGGGTTGGGGAACGGCCGTCAGTTCCCCCTTCTCCAGTCCACGCAGCGCGGTGACGATCAACCCGGCACCGAGCGCCGCCAGCTTGTCATGCAGGGTCTGCGCGGTGTCGTCGCCGGCAACCGCTACGCGCTCGGTGAGGAGCATGGGGCCGGTGTCCAGGCCGGCATCCATCTGCATGATGGTGACGCCGGTTTCTGCATCGCCGGCGAGGATGGCGCGCTGGATCGGTGCCGCGCCGCGCCAGCGCGGCAGCAGCGAGGCATGGATGTTGAGGCAGCCCAGGCGCGGGATGTCGAGCACGGCCTGGGGCAGGAGAAGCCCGTAAGCGGCGACCACCATCACGTCCGGGCGGGCGTCGAGGATGGGCTGGCATGCGGCCTCGGTCTTGAGCGAGGGGGGCTGATGCACGGGCAGCCCGCGCTTCAGGGCGAGCTCCTTCACCGGACTGGCATGCAGCGCCATGCCCCGTCCGGCAGGGCGATCAGGTTGAGTGAGCACTAACAGTACGTCAAAACCGGCGGCCAGGATGGCCTCCAGCGCGGCGGCAGCGAATTCCGGCGTGCCGGCAAATATGGCTCTCATGCGCGGCCGCGCATCACGCGGTAATTCGGGCCTGCTTGGCCAGCCTGGATTTGATGCGGGTCTGCTTGAGGCGGGACAGGTGTTCGACGAAGACCTTGCCCTGGAGATGATCGACTTCGTGCTGGATGCAGACGGCCAGCAGGCCTTCGGCTTCCAGCGCGAAGGACTCGCCCCGCAGGTTCAGCGCGCGCACCTTGACGCGCTCGGCCCGGCTCACTTTCTCGTAGACGCCGGGCACGGAGAGGCAGCCTTCCTCGCAGACCTGTTCGCCGGCAAGTTCGAGAATCTCGGGGTTGATCAGGGTGAGCAGTTGCGACTTGTCTTCCGAAATATCGATCACGATAACCTGCCTGTGCACATCGACCTGGGTCGCCGCCAAGCCGATGCCGGGGGCCTCGTACATGGTTTCCGCCATGTCGGCGGCAAGCTTGCGAACCGATTCGTCCACGTGCTCCACCGGTGCTGCAATTTTGTGCAACCTCGGGTCGGGATAGCGAAGAATGGGTAGGAGGGCCATAAAAAGCTTGCCGATTTAGGGAATTAGGTGCGACAATTAATGCAAACCTGTAAAAGTCGAGGCTAGCATGCTAGACTTCGACGAGGAACCAGGGTCCCTGGCTCGGGAACCTTGCGCGAGGCCATGACGATGATCCGTATTATATCTGCGCTGCTTCTCAGTTTCTCAACCGCCTGTGCCCTGGCTCAGGCGACCCAGCCGCTTCAGCTCGCCGACGACGCACCCGATCGCCATATCGTCGTGCGCGGCGACACGCTCTGGGACATTTCGGCGAAGTTCCTCAAGGAACCGTACCGCTGGCCCGAGATCTGGCGCATGAACAAGGAGCAGATCAGGAACCCGCACCGCATCTATCCCGGCCAGGTGGTGATCCTCGACAGGAGCGGCGCCGACCCGCAACTCAGGCTCGGCCAGACCATCAAGGTCGAACCGAAGGTTTACGTCGACCAGACGGTCGGTGCCATATCGAGCATCCCGCAGAACATCATCGAGCCCTTCCTCTCGCAACCCCTGGTGATCGATGAGGGCGGCATGAAGGATGCGCCGAAGATCGTCGCCACGCAGGAAGATCGCGTGTATGTCGGCCCCGGCAACAAGGCCTACGTCAGCGGCATGAAGCAGGAAGCCAAGCTGTGGCAGGTATACCGGCCGGCCAAGCCGATTGCCGACCCGGAAACCAGGGAAATCCTCGGCTACGAAGCCTTTTATCTCGGCACCGCCCAGCAGATCGCCAAAGGCGAAACGGCGACCATCGAGATCGTATCGGCCAAACAGGAGATCGGCCCCGGCGACCGGCTGGCCCCGGCGGCACGCCAGGAGGTCATCAGCTACGTGCCTCATGCGCCGACGACGCATATCGAGGGTCAGATCGCCGCGATGTACGGCGGCGTGAAGGAAACCGGTCGCAACTCGATCGTCACCCTCAACCGCGGCAAACGTGACGGGCTGGAAGTCGGCCACGTGCTCGCCCTGTATCGCAAGGGCGTGGAGCGCGAGATCCGCGACGGCGGCGCGAAGGAAACCCACAAGCTGCCCAACGAGCGCTACGGCCTGGTGTTCGTCTTCCGCACCTTCGAGCGCATTTCCTACGCGCTGGTTATGAGCGTCACCCGCCCGGTGACGGTCGCCGATATCGTTCGCACGCCGTAACGTGGCCGGCAACACCGGCGACTCCAGCCTTGCCGCCTGGCTGCGCCTGACGCTGGCACCGGGCATCGGCGGCGAGACGCAGCGCGCGCTGCTCTCCGCCTTGGGCCTTCCCGAAAACATCTTCTCCGCCGGCGCCGCCGCGCTGGCGCGCACCCTTCCACGTGCCTCCGCCGAACGCCTGCTCGGCCATGAATCAACCGGGGAGGTGGAATCCGCACTGGCCTGGGCGCAGGAACCGGGCAATCGCATCCTCACCCTGGCCGACCCGGACTATCCGCAGCGCCTGCTGGATACCGCCGATCCGCCAACCCTGCTTTACGTGAAAGGCCGCGTCGAACTGCTCAACGCGCCGGCGCTTGCGGTGGTCGGCTCGCGCAACGCCACTCCCCAGGGAGGAGCCAACGCCGAAGCCTTCGCAACAGCGCTCGCCAACGCCGGCTTGACGATCGTCAGCGGCCTGGCGCTCGGCATCGATGCGGCGGCGCATCGCGGCGCGCTGCGCGGGAGCGGCTCCACCATCGCGGTGATCGGCACCGGCATCGACCGCGTCTATCCGGCGAAAAACCAGGATCTCGCCCGCAGAATCGCCGAGGAAGGTGCCATCGTCAGCGAGTTTCCGCTCGGCACGCCGGCATTGAAGGAGAACTTCCCGCGCCGCAATCGCATCATCTCGGGGCTGGCGCGCGGCTGCCTAGTCGTCGAGGCGGCGGAACGCAGCGGCTCGCTCATCACCGCGAGGCTGGCCGGCGAGCAGGGGCGCGATGTCTTCGCGATTCCCGGCTCGATCCACTCGCCGCTGTCCAAGGGCTGCCATCGCCTGATCAAGCAGGGTGCCAAACTGGTGGACGATGCGCGGGACATTCTCGATGAACTCGGCCTGGCGGCAGGAGCGACAGGGAAGAACGCGGCGCCCCTGCCGGAGACCGATGCCGTGACGCGCGCGCTGCTCGAAGGCATGGGTTTCGATCCCTGCGACATCGACACGCTGGCGGCGCGTTCCGGCTTGACGGCAGAGAAGCTATACGCCATGCTGTTGCAACTGGAACTGGATGGTCGGGTCGCAAGCCTGCCGGGAGGCCGGTTCCAGCGCCTTTCCGGAGTTTAAAGTTTGCAAGCCTAAGTTTAAAGTTGTGCGCCGACCATCGGGGCGGCCAACTTTAAACATTGAACTTGGAACATTAAACGTCAATCAGCCACCATGTTCGACATACTCGTCTATCTCTTCGAGAATTATTTCCGGGCGGACGCCTATCCCGACCCCGAGCAACTTGCGCTGAAACTTACCGCCGCCGGATTCGAGGACGAGGAAATCACCGAGGCTCTTGAATGGCTGGATGGCCTGCAACAGGCAGGAGAAGACAGCCGGCCGGGCATCGCCGCCGACAACACGTCCACGCGCTGCTACAGCGACGAGGAGCAGGCCAGGCTGGATGTCGAGTGCCGTGGTTTCATGGCCTTCCTGGAAAACTCCGGCGTGCTGAGTCCGCTGACGCGCGAAATGATCATCGAACGCGCCATGGCTCTGCCCGAAACCGGCGTCTCGCTGTCCAAGCTGAAAATCATCGTCCTCATGGTCCTGTGGAACCAGCATCAGGCCATGGACACGCTGATCCTGGAGGAGCTGCTGTCGGGCGACGACGCGCGCTTCATCCATTGAGGCCGCTGTCCCCGGTGCGCGGATCCGGCTTGCCAGTCCGCGGCGTTCTCCTTATCATCCCGGCCTTTCCACGCATTAGCAGTTCGGCATAAGCGGCATGGGCAAACAACTGATCATTGCGGAGAAGCCTTCCGTCGCGCAGGACATCGCAAAGGCGCTGGGCGGCTTCACCAGGCAGGGCGAGCATTACGAGAGCGACGACTACGTGCTCTCGTCGGCCATCGGCCATCTGCTCGAACTCGCCGTGCCGGAGGAGTACGAGGTCAAGCGCGGCAAGTGGTCCTTCGCCCATCTGCCGGTAATCCCGCCGCATTTCACCCTCAACCCGATCGAGAAGACCGAGGACCGCCTCAAGCTCCTCACCCGGCTGATGAAGCGCAAGGAT
>PNJM01000092.1 GCA_013821865.1 Rhodocyclaceae bacterium | reverse complement strand
AGGGCCTTTTCCGCATCGGCGTCGAGGTCCTTGCTGCTTTCGATCTTGTTCATGAGGTCAGCGTGCTTCTGCCGCATGAACTGGTGCAGCGCGGATTCGAAGCCGAGCGCGCGTTTCACCTCGACGTCGTCGAAGTAGCCCTTGTTGATGGTAAACAGCGTCACGGCCATTTCCGCCACCTGCATCGGCGAGTACTGGGCCTGCTTCATGAGTTCCGTCACCATGCGGCCGCGCTCGAGCTGCTTGCGGGTGGCTTCGTCCAGGTCGGAGGCAAACTGGGCGAAGGCGGCGAGTTCGCGGTACTGGGCGAGGGCCAGACGCACGCCGCCGCCGAGCTTCTTGATGACCTTGGTCTGGGCGGCGCCGCCGACGCGGGACACCGAGATGCCCGCGTTGATGGCGGGACGGATGCCGGCGTTGAAGAGGTCGGTTTCCAGGAAGATCTGGCCGTCGGTAATCGAGATGACGTTGGTCGGCACGAAGGCGGTCACGTCGCCGGCCTGCGTCTCGATGACGGGGAGCGCGGTAAGCGAACCGGTCTTGCCCTTGACCTGGCCGTTGGTGAACTTCTCGACATACTCTTCGCTGACGCGGGCGGCGCGCTCGAGCAGGCGGGAGTGCAGATAGAACACGTCGCCGGGATAGGCTTCGCGGCCGGGCGGGCGGCGCAGCAGCAGGGAGATCTGTCGGTAGGCCCAGGCCTGCTTGGTCAAGTCGTCATAAATGATCAGGGCGTCCTGGCCGCGGTCGCGGAAATATTCGCCCATGGTGCAGCCGGAGTACGGGGCGATGTACTGCATCGCGGCGGACTCGGAGGCGGTGGCGACGACGACGATGGTGTATTCCAGCGCGCCGGTTTCCTCCAGCTTGCGGATCACGTTCTTCACCGTCGAGGCCTTCTGGCCGATGGCGACGTAGACGCAGAAGAGGTCCTTGCCCTTCTGGTTGATGATGGTGTCGATGGCCACCGCCGTCTTGCCGGTCTGGCGGTCGCCGATGATCAGTTCGCGCTGGCCGCGGCCGATAGGCACCATGGAGTCGATGGACTTGAGGCCGGTCTGCACCGGCTGCGACACGGACTTCCGCCAGATCACGCCCGGGGCGATCTTCTCGATCGGCTCGGAGAGCTTGGCGGCGATGGGGCCCTTGCCGTCGATGGGCTGGCCCAGCGCGTTCACCACGCGGCCGAGCATTTCGGGCCCGACCGGCACTTCGAGGATGCGGCCCGTGCATTTCACGGTGTCGCCTTCGGAGATGTGCTCGTAGGCGCCGAGAATAACCGCGCCGACGGAATCGCGTTCGAGGTTCAGCGCCAGGCCGAAGGTGTTGCCGGGAAATTCCAGCATTTCGCCCTGCATGACGTCGGCCAGGCCGTGCACGCGGCAGATGCCGTCGGTCACGGAGACGACGGTGCCTTCTGTGCGGGCGGTGGCGGCCAGTTGCAGATTCTGGATCTTGCTCTTGATCAGGTCGCTGATTTCAGAGGGATTGAGTTGCATGTTTAATGCTCCTAATTCTTTAGCGCCGTAGCCATGGCTGCGAGCTTGCCGCGTACAGAAGCGTCGATGACCTGATCGCCGACGGCGATCCGCACCCCGCCGATGAGCTCGGGGGCGATTCTGACCGCCGCCTGGATCCTGCACTTGAAGCGCGTTTCCAGTTCGGCGACGAGATTCTTCAGCGTGGCATCGTCGAGCGGGAAGGCGGAGGCGATGTCGGCCTCCTGCACACCCTCCTGCCCGTTCTTCAGTTCGACGTAGAGTTCGCGGATCTCGGGAAGAACCTGCAGGCGCTCGTTGTCGACGAGCAAACGGACGAAGTTCTGCTGTTCGGCAGAAAGCGTTCCGGCCACATCGAGGAACAGCTGCGTGACCTGCGACGACAGCAGGCGCGGATTGGAAATGCACTCCAGCATCTGCGCGTCGGCGGCAACGGCCGCCATGCGGTCAAGCGCCTGCTGCCATGGACCCAGCGCGCTGTTCGCCCGCGCCAATTGAAATGCGGCTTCGGCGTAGGGGCGTGCGAGGGTGACGTTCTCGGCCATGGCTTACTTGAGTTCCTGTTTCAGGTTGGCAAGCAGATCGGCGTGGACTTGGGCGTTGATTTCCTTGCGCAGGATGCGCTCGGCACCGGCGACGGCCAGAACGGCAACCTGCTCGCGCAGGGCCTCCTTGGCGCGCTGGGCGGCAACGCCGGCCTCGGCCTCGGCGGCCTGGCGGGCTTGCGTAATAATGCGGGCCGCTTCCTGGCGGGCTTCCTCAACCAGCTGGGCGCCCTGCTTCTCGGCACCGGCACGCAGCTCGGTGGCCGACTCGCGGGCCTTGCGCAGTTCGTCGACGACCTTCTTCTCGGTCAGCGCCAGTTCGGATTTCGCCTTGTCCGCAGCCGATAGCCCGTCGGCGATCTTCTTCGCGCGCTCGTCGAGTGCCTTCATGATGGGCGGCCACACGAACTTCATCGTGAACCACGCCAGAATGAAGAACACAACGAGCTGGGCAAACAGCGTTGCGTTCAGATTCACGGTAATCGCTCCTTCTTAGTCGGACAGAGGCCGATTACTTGGGCAGGAACGGATTGGCGGTGGTGTACCAGAGCGCGATACCGGTGCCGATAATGAACGCGGCGTCGATCAGGCCGACCAGCAGGAACATCTTGGTCTGCAGGGTGTTCATCAGCTCGGGCTGACGGGCCGACGACTCAAGGAAGCGGCTTCCCATGATGCCGATGCCGATGCAGGCGCCTGCGGCACCCAGACCGATGATCAGGCCGGCGGCCAGAGCAACGAAGCCAATGATTTGTTCCATGACAACTCCTTTGGTTACGAGGTTTAAGACAAAAAAAGTTTAGTGATTAGTGACTCTCGTGCGCCTGACCGACATATACCAAGGTCAGCATCATGAAGATGAAGGCCTGCAGGGTAATGATCAGGATGTGGAAAATGGCCCAGACCGTGCCGGCGATGACGCCGCCGACCCAGAGGAGGCCGGAACCGAGGGTGCCGGCCCAGGCCGCGCCCATCAGGGCGATCAGCATGAAAATCAGTTCGCCGGCGTACATGTTGCCGAACAGACGCATGCCGTGCGAGACGGTCTTGGCGACGTATTCGATCATCTGCATGGCGAAGTTGATCGGCCACAGCAGGGGATGTGCGCCGAAGGGGGCGGTGAACAGCTCGTGGATCCAGTGGCCGAGGCCCTTGATCTTGACGCTGTAGTAGAGGCACAGCAGCAGCACGGCGAGGGACATGCCGAGCGTGGCGTTGAGGTCGGCGGTCGGCACTACGCGCAGGTAGTGGATGCCGGCGGCTTCGCCCAGTTTCGGCAGGACGTCGAGCGGCAGCAGGTCCATGGCGTTCATCAGGAAGATCCAGACGAACACGGTGAGAGCGAGCGGGGCGACGAATTCGCGCGATTTCGGCGAATGCACGATGCCCTTGGCCTGGTCGGCGACCATTTCCACGACGATCTCGACGGCAGCCTGGAAGCGGCCGGGCACGCCGGAAGTGGCGCGGGCAGCGAGGCGGGCCATGATGAACACGGCCAACAGGCCGAGGCCGATCGAGAAAAACAGGGTGTCGAGGTGGAAGACAGACCAGTCGACCAGGCCAACTTGTTTCTTGTTGGTCAGGAAGGTCAGGTGATGGACGATGTATTCGGATGCGGTGGGGGCGTGCTCGGTAGCCATGTTCAGAACTTTTTGCTCAAAAGGGCCAATAGATTCGCTTTAAGGGCCACCGCCAGACCGGCGATCAATGCGAGCCAGTGCATGTCGCGGTACAGGCTTGCGGCCGCCGCCAGCAACGCGATGGTTGCGGCGACTTTCATGAATTCCCCGACAAAGAACGCGGCGGGCGAGGCTCCGCCCGGCTTTCGGCTTTCCGCAAACAGACGCAGGGCAAAAAGCGAATTGGGCAAAACAATTGAAGCACCTCCCAGCACCGCCGAAACCGCGCCGTGCTTTCCCGCCAACAGTCCCGCAATTGCCGCCACCGCCAGCGTTGCAGCAAACTGCAGAAGGACTGTCCGGAACATCAGCATGCCGGCTTCACCATGCTTCGGCGGGAAAAATTTGCGCGCTGCAATACCCGAACCTGCGTTGCGCTGGCTGCCGCTTACAAAGACGGCGATTTTATAGTCTTATAAAAGATCTGTCAAACCTGAAAACCGCACCGATGCTGGCATACAGCCCAACTAATTCTCCAGTTATCAATCATATCGGACAGACCTTTAAAATGTTGCTTTGCAGCAAAAATAGACCTTGACAATATATAACCAAATAACTAAATTCTTCGATATGAATCCTGATTACTCCCGTGCCATCCCGCCGGCCTGGAAGCACATGTCCAGGGTGTTCACCGCATTGGGCGACGAGCATCGCCAGCGTATCCTGCTGACTTTCGAATCAGGAGAACGCCTCAATGTCGGCCAGATCGCCGAAGTTTCCACGCTTTCCCGTTCAGCCGTTTCGCATCACCTGAAGATCCTGCGCCAAGCCGGCGTGCTGGAGAGCCGCAAGGAGGGTAAAGAGGTTTTCTTCTGGATAAACAAGGCATTCCTCCAGGAAACCCTGGGCAACGTGCTTGATTACATTCAGAACAATTAAATGAACCGGCGCCGCTTTCTGATCGCCGCCGGCACTGCCAGCCTGGGCCTCGCCGCTTGGCGTTACTGGCCGGAGCATGGCCTGCTCAATCCCTGCCTGGCGGCCCTGCCGCGCGAAGTGGCCGATCACGAACTGGTGCAGGCCGCCTGGGCGGGCCTCGACCCGGCCCAGGTGTGGGATTGCCATGCCCACCTCGTCGGCACCGGCGATTCGGGCAGCGGCATCTGGCTCAATCCGGCGCTGGAATCGATGGTCCATCCGGTGCAGTACGCGCAGCGGCTGTTCTTCCTCAACGCCGGCTGCGCCCACGAGGCGCCCGGCCGGGTCGACCAGAGCTACATCGAGCGCATGCACAACCTGCTGGAAGGCATGCGACCGGGCGCGAAGCTGATGCTCTTCGCCTTCGACTACCATCACCGCGAGGACGGCCGGGCCGACCGCGACAACAGCCCGTTTTACGTGCCGAACGACTACGCGCGGGAAATGGCGCGCAAGTATCCGCAGGTTTTCGAGTGGGTGGCTTCGATCCACCCCTACCGCCAGGATTGCGTCGAGGCGCTGGACCGCGCCGCGGCAGACGGCGCCCGCGCCATCAAATGGCTGCCCGCCGCGCAGGGCATGAATCCGGCTTCGCCCTTGTGCGACCGCTTCTTCGCGGCACTGGCGAAGCTCGGCCTGCCGCTCATCACCCACGCCGGCGAGGAACGCGCGGTGCACGGCGGCAATACCCAGCACTTCGGCAACCCGCTGCTGCTGCGCCGGGCGCTGGATCACGGCGTGCGCGTGGTGGTCGCCCATTGCGGCTCGATGGGCCAGGACCGCGATCTCGACAAGGGGGGGAATGGTCCATACGCCGACAGCTTCGACCTCTTCGCCCGCCTCATGGACGATCCGCACTACGGGCCGAAGCTCAACGGCGACATTTCGGCCATGACGCAATTGAACCGCGCCGGCCCGGCGCTGGAAACGGTACTGCGGCGCGAGGACTGGCACGGCCGCCTGCTCAACGGCTCGGATTACCCCTTGCCCGGCGTGATGCCGCTGTTTTCCGTTACTTATATGGTGCAGCTCGGCCTCATCCCGGAAACGGCGGTGCCGGTGCTCACCGAAATCCGCCGCCACAACCCGCTGCTGTTCGACTTCGTGCTGAAGCGCCACCTGGCATTCAAGGGCAAGCGCTTCGCAAAGTCAGTCTTCGAGACACGGCGATTTTTCGAGAAGAAATGATGAGCCCCCACGCTCACATTCGTTCGCTGCCCCCCGAGGGGGCGTATGCCTTCCTTGGAGCGGCCCTGCGGAAGGCATACACATGAGCAGCCAGTTCGGCCTGTTGAAGGAAAGGCGCTTCGCGCCCTTTTTCGGCGTGCAGTTCCTCGGCGCCCTCAACGACAACGTCTTCAAGCAGGCGCTGGTGATCCTGCTCACCTACTCCACCGCCAGCTACACGACGATGTCGACGGACATCCTGCAGAACCTGGCGCAGGCGCTGTTCGTGCTGCCCTTCTTCCTGTTTTCGGCCACCGCCGGTCAGCTCGCCGACAAGTACGAGAAGTCGCGGCTGATCAGCATCACGGTGTTCATCGAACTGTGCTGCATGGCGCTCGGCGCGGCCGGCTTCTTCCTGCACAGCCTGCCGCTGCTGTTCGCCGCCCTCTTCCTCGGCGGCGTCCAGTCGGCGCTGTTCGGCCCGGTGAAGTATGCCATCCTGCCGCAGCACCTGAAGGAGACCGAACTGGTCGGCGGCAACGGCATGGTCGAGATGGGCACTTCGGTGGCCATCCTCGTCGGCATGATGCTCGGCGGCTGGCTGGTGGCGCAGGAGGGCTGGGGCGTCACCGCAGCAGCCTTCGTCACCATGGGCATTTCGGCGACGGGCTTCCTGCTCTCGCGCCTGATCCCGCTGGCGCCGGCGGCCGACCCTTCGCTCAAGATCAACTGGAACCCGTTCACCGAGACCTGGCGCAATTTCCAGTTCATGCGCGGCAACCGCACGGTGTTCCTCTCGGTGCTGGGCATCTCCTGGTTCTGGTTCTACGGTTCGATCTTCATCACGCAGTTCCCCAACCTGTCGAAGGACATCCTCTCCGGCCAGGAATCGGTAGTGACGCTGCTCTTGATCGTCTTCTCGATCGGCATCGGCGTCGGCTCGCTGCTGTGCGAGCGCCTCTCCGGCCACAAGGTGGAAATCGGCCTGGTGCCCTTCGGCTCGATCGGCCTGACGCTGTTCGGCATCGACCTCTACTTCGCCCTCGCCGCGCATGTGCAGCACGCGCCCCTGGCGCTGGCCGCCTTCGTGCAGGATGGCGGCCACTGGCGCATCCTCGCCGACCTGTTCCTCACCGGCCTCTTCGGCGGTTTCTACATCGTGCCGCTCTACGCCCTGATCCAGATCCGCTCCGAGCCATCGCACCGTTCGCGCATCATCGCCGGCAACAACATCCTCAACGCGTTGTTCATGGTCGCCGCGGCGGGCATCGCCATCGCCCTCTTCGCGGCGGGCCTCGCCATCCCGCAGCTCCTGCTTGCCACGGCGCTGATGAACGCCGTCGTCGCGCTCTATATCTACCGGCTGGTGCCGGAGTTCCTCATGCGCTTCATCGTGTGGCTGCTGATCCACTCGGTGTACCGCCTGAAGAAGGAGGGAGTCGAGCACATCCCGGAGGAAGGCCCGGCGGTGATCGTCTGCAACCACGTCAGTTTTGTCGATGCGCTGGTGATTGCGGCGGCCTGCCCGCGGCCGATCCGCTTCGTCATGGACCACCAGATCTTCAAATTGCCGATCATCAATTTTGTTTTCCGCGAAGGGCGCGCCATTCCCATCGCTTCGGCGAAGGAGGATCCGGCGCTGCTGGAAAAAGCCTACGAGGAGGTAGCGAAGGCGCTCGAAGCCGGCGATCTCGTCGGCATCTTCCCGGAAGGCCGCATCACCGACACGGGCGAGCTGTATCCGTTCAAGAAGGGCATCACGCGCATCGTCGAGCGCACGCCGGTGCCGGTGGTGCCGATGGCGCTGAAGGGGCTGTGGGGCAGCTTCTTCTCGCGCAAGGGCGGGCCGGCCATGACGCGGCCTTTCCGTCGCGGCCTGTTCTCGAAAGTCAGTCTGGCGGTGGCGCCGCCCGTGGCGCCGGCGGCCGCCACGCCGGAAGCGCTGCAGGAAATCGTGGCCAACTTACGCGGCGACGCCCGTTAGGGAGAAATAAATGGAAACCGTCTTCGGCTTTTTCGTTGCGCTGATCTTTTTTTACGTCCTGCTGGAATGGCGGCTGGGCAAGGCGCGGCGCGAGTCCAACCAGCGCTATGCCGACCTCGAGGCGAAGGCGCGCTGGCTCTACGACCGGCTGACCGAACTGCAGTCCGCCCCGACAAAGGCGGCGGAAGCGCCTGCGGCAGAAGCGCAACCCGCCGCTGCAGTGATCGCCGAGCAGGAGCCCGAGGAAATCGCCGTCCCGCAGAGGCTGACTTTGCCGGAAGAGGCGGTTGCAGAATCGCGCGCTGAAGAGACGCCGGCCGCAAAGGAGCCTGGCTGGCTCTCCAGGCTGCTCTTCGGCGGCAACATCCTTGCCAAGATCGGCGTGGTGCTGCTGATCTTCGGCGTCGGCTCGGCGCTCAAGCTCGCCGCCGAGTTCGGCGTGCTGCCTGCGGAAGCGCGCCTCGGCATCGCCGCGCTGTTCGGCGTGGCGCTGGGCATCGTCGGCTGGCGCAAGCGCGCCGGCCACGAGATGTTCAGCTTCGCCCTGCAGGGCGGCGGCGTCGCAGTGCTCTACCTCGTCGTGTATTTCGCCCTGACGCGTTACGAACTGATCGGCACCACCGCCGCCTTCGCGCTCTTCGTTGTGCTCGGCGTCGGCGGAATGCTGCTCGCCGCCCTGCAGGACGGCCGCTCGCTGGCGGTGCTCGGCCTGGTCGGCGCCTTCCTCGCGCCGATCCTCGCTTCGAGCGACACCGGCAGCCATGTCGTACTGTTTTCCTACTTCACGCTGCTCAACCTGTTTATCTTCGGCCTGAGCTGGTTCAGGTCGTGGCGCTCGCTCAACGCGGCAGGCTTCCTGCTCACCTTCGCCATCGGCGTCAATTGGGGATTGAAGTTCTACCAGCCGGAGTATTTCGCGACGACGGAGCCCTTCCTCGTCGCGCTGTTCCTTATCTACAGCCTGATCCCGCTGGTGTTCGCACTGCGCGCGGCGCCGGGCACCGCGGCGGTGGATCGCATCGACGCCATGCTCGTCTTCGGCACGCCGGTGGTCTGCGGCTTCCTGCAGGTGCCGCTGGTCGAGCCCT
>PNJM01000091.1 GCA_013821865.1 Rhodocyclaceae bacterium | reverse complement strand
CGCGCTGTTCTACCTGCGCAGCGTGGCGCCGCACGAAGACTACGAGGACCGCCTGACCAAGAAGAAGATCGACAAGGTCACGACAGGACAGATCTACTGGGGCGCGGTGCCTTTCGTGATCATCCAGGTTGTCATGGTCGGTCTGGTCATCGCCTTCCCCGGCTTGGTCACCGGTGGCCTCGATAAGGCCAAGCAGACGAATATCGATGACATCCGGATCGAGGCGCCTGCCGAAGGCGGCTACGGCAAGAAGGAAGAGGACACGTCGAAGCTCTTCGGCGCGCAACCCGAGAGCAAAGCGTCCGAACCGCCGCCGAAGGAACCGGCAACCGAAGCCGCCAAGCCAGAGGAAGACGACCCGATGGCGGCAGTCAGAAAGGCGCTGGAGCAGGAAGGCGGGAAGAAGTAGCCGGGGTACCGGCTCCCGGGCACGCCCCTCCCGCAAGCTCCCGAGCATCCCCAAAACAAAACCCCGAGGTTTTCGGCCTCGGGGTTTTTGTTTGGAGCGAAAACCGCTTACAGCTTCTGCGCCTGCATGAAGTCGTCGAAGCCGGCCTCGGCAAAACGGAACCACAAGTTCTGGTCGCGGCGGAAGGCGCTGTAGTCGTCGTAGATCTTCTTCCAGCCGGCGTTCTTGGCGTTCAGTTCGCCGTAAAGTTCCATCGCCGCCTTGAAGGCCGCATCCATGATGTCCTTGGGCAGGCGATGCAGTTGCGTGCCGGCGGCAACCAGTTCCTTCAGGGCCTTCGGGTTCCTGGCGTCGTACTTGGCCTGCATGTCGGTGTGGCCGACGGCCGCGGCGCATTCGAGCATGGCCTTGTACTCCGGCGAAAGCGACTCGTAGGCCTTGGTGTTCACATACAGCGTCAACTGCGGGCCGCCTTCCCACCAGGCCGGGTAATAGTAGTGCTTGGCGACCTTGTTGAAGCCCAGCTTCTGGTCGTCGTAGGGGCCGACCCATTCGGTGGCATCGATGGTGCCCTTTTCCAGCGCCTGGTAGATTTCGCCGCCGGGGATGTTCTGCGGCACGCCGCCGATGCGCTCCAGCACCTTGCCGCCGAAACCGCCGATGCGCATCTTCAGGCCCTTGATATCGGCCAGCGACTTGAGCTCCTTGCGGTACCAGCCGCCCATCTGCGCGCCGGTGTTGCCCATCGGGAAATTGACGATGTTGTACTTGGCGTAGAACTCGCGGAACAGCTTGAGGCCGTTGCCCTCGTACATCCACGCCGTCATCTGGCGCGAGTTGAGGCCGAAGGGGATGGCGCAATCCATGGCGAAGGTCTCGTCCTTGCCGAAGAAGTAGTAGGGCGCGGTATGGGCGCATTCCACCGTGCCCTGCTGCACCCCATCCACCACGCCGAAGGGCGGCATGATCTCGCCGCCGGCATGCACCGAAATGGTGAACTTGCCGCCGGACATCTCGCTCACTTTCTTGGCGAACACGTCCGCCGCGCCGAAGATGGTGTCGAGCGCCTTGGGGAAACTGGAAGCGAGGCGCCAGCGGATGGTGGCACCCTGGGCATGAGCGGCCGGGGCGACGCCCGCTGCCAGGATACCGGCGATGCCGGCGTGCTTGATGAAATCACGACGTTCCATTGAAAGTCTCCTTTAGAGGTTCTTCTGTGCCGTTGTGCGGCGGAATGGTTCAACCCCCTCCGTCGGGGATCGACGCAAAATACTACACCAATTGACGCACGAAGCCGCCGCGGGAAGGTTGGGGGAAACCCCTATGAGGGAGCGAACTTATGCGCCGGCGACGGTCATGCGATCGACCAGAATCGATCCAACCTGCTTCGAGCCACGCACGAGCGCGTCGTTGCCCACCGCGACGATGCCGCGCAGCATGTCCTTCAGGCTGCCGGCGATGGTGATCTCCTGCACCGGGTACCGGATTTCGCCATTCTCCACCCAGTAGCCCGAGGCTCCGCGCGAGTAGTCTCCGGTGAGGTAATTCACGCCCTGGCCGAGCAGTTCGGTCACCAGCAGGCCGCGCCCCATCAGTTTGATGAGGCCGCGCAGATCATGCCTGCCCGGCCGCACGATCAGGTTGTGGCTGCCGCCGGCATTGCCGGTCGTCTGCATGCCCAGCTTGCGCGCTGTATAAGTCGACAGGAAGTAGCCCTTGAGCACGCCGGCCTCGACCACCTCGCGATCGCGCGTCGCCACGCCGTCGTCGTCGAAGGGGCTGCTGGCCAGGCCGCGCGGCAGATGCGGCCGCTCGCTGATATGAATGTGCGGCGCGAACACCTGCGTGCCCAGGCTGTCCTGCAGGAACGAGGACTTGCGGTACAGGCTGCCGCCGGAAGCGGCATAGACGAAGTTGCCGATCAGCGTGGAGGCCAGCGGCGCCTCGAACAGCACCGGCACCTCGCAGGTGGGAACCTGGCGAGCCGAGAGGCGCGACAGCGCGCGGCGCGCGACATAGTCGCCGACCGCCTCGGGCGAGGCGAGCTCGGCTGCGCCGCGCTTCGTCGTGTACCAGTCATCGCGCTGCATGGCGTCGCCTTCGCCGGCGATCACGGAGCAGGAAATGTAATGGCGCGAGGAAGCGTAGCCGCCCATGAAGCCGAGGCTGTTGGCCGAGACGAAATGCGACTGATGCGTGGAGATGCTGGCGCCTTCGGAATTCTTCACCAGCGGACTTACCGCGAAGGCGGCGGCCTCGCAGCGCCGGGCGATGTCGATGGCTTCCTCCACCGGCAGCCGCCATGGATGGTACAGATCGAGTTCCATCGGCTTGCGCGCCAGCAGTTCCGGCTCGGGCAGGCCGGCGGCCTCGTCGGGCGCGGTAAAGCGCGCAATGGACAGCGCCGCATCCACCGTGGTGCGCAAGGCCTGCCGCGAAAAGTCGGAAGTGGAAGCGTAGCCGCGCTGCTGGCCGAGATAGACCGTCACCCCCACGCCCTTGTCGCGGTTGTACTCGATCGTCTCGACCGAGCCTAGGCGCACCGTCACCGACTGGCCGAAGCCCTCGGAGACATCGGTCTCGCAGGCGCTGGCGCCGCGCGAGCCGGCATAATCGAGAATGTCCTGCGCCATCCGGCGCAGCGTGTCCTGCGGGTAGCTGAAATCCTGGTCTGACATCGAGATGGCCGCGTCGGGCTGGAAGGCATAAAGATATAATGATACCAACTCACAGCAGTTCCCCATGAAGAACCTCGAAGACGAACAGGAACGCCCGAGCAAGTCGCAGCGCAAGCGCGACATGCATGAATTGCAGGATATGGGCAGTGCGCTGGTGGAGCTTTCCGCCGAGCGCCTGGCGCGCATCGAGATGCCGGACTTGCTGCGCAGCGCGGTGCAGGAAGCCCGGCGCATCACCGGGCACGAGGCGCGCCGCCGCCAGATGCAGTACATCGGCCGCCTCATGCGCGACACCGATGCGGCGCCCATCCGCGAGGCGCTGGACGCGGAGAACGGCGCCTCGGCCGCGGAGAATGCACGGCTGCACAAGCTGGAGCGGCTGCGCGAGCGGCTGCTGGAGGATGAAGCGGTGCTCGCCGAAATCGCCGCCGAATTCCCCGGCGCCGACCTGCAGCGCCTGCGCGCCCTGCGCCGCAACACGCTGAAGGAACGCGAACTGGCCAAGCCGCCGCGCAGCTTCCGCGAACTGTTCAGGATGCTGCGGGGCCTGACCGAAAATTCCGGAGAAGCACGAGATGAATGAGGAACTCCTGATCGGCCTGGTTTCCATCTCCGACCGCGCTTCCAGCGGCGTGTACGAAGACCAGGGCATTCCCGCGCTGCGCGAGTGGTTCTCGGCCGCGCTGGCCTCGCCCTGGCGCATGGAAAACCGCCTCATTCCGGATGAGCAAGCCAGAATCGAAAAAACGCTGATCGAACTGGCGGACGCTGTCGGCTGCCACCTTGTCATCACCACCGGCGGCACCGGCCCGGCACCGCGCGACGTCACGCCCGAGGCTACGCTGGCCGTCGCGCACAAGGTGCTGCCCGGCTTCGGCGAGCAGATGCGCCAGGTCAGCCTGAAGTATGTGCCCACCGCCATCCTCTCGCGGCAGGTCGGCGCGGTGCGCGGCGGCACCCTCATCCTCAATCTGCCCGGCCAGCCCAAGGCGATCAAGGAAACGCTCGATGGGATTTTTGCCGCCGTGCCTTACTGCATCGATCTGATCGGGGGGCCGTACATCGAGACGAACGAGGCGGTGATCAAGGCCTTCCGGCCGAAGTCGGCGCAACGCCCACGCTAAAGGGTTATTCGGCGTCTTGCCGGGCAACCGCCTCCCGGCGTTTTCGCAGAAATTCCTGATCGGAGAGCATTTCCTTGCATTCGAGTTGCCAGTCGTTCCGTGCTACGCCGGCGGTGCAACCCGATAGAGCCCGAGCTCGAAGTCCACGCCGGCTTCGATCTGCTCGACCGGATCCAGGCGGGCCGTCCTGGCTTGCCGGGTGAAGACCAGAGGAATCGCCGGCTCGAATGCGGAGCCCGGCAGCGCCACGCGCACCGTGTCGCCCGTGCGCAGCGCATCGAGCAGGATCGCCTCGCATTCCATGCCGCCAAGATCGGCGGAAATGGCCTGCGGCGTCTTGGACAGCGTCTCGATGCCGACCGAACCCTGGGACTGGCTGTCGCGGCTGAAGCGCCGGATCACGCCGACCAGCCAGTTGCTGCCGCCTTCCGGCTGCATGCCCACCAGCGCGCCGATGCGCACCCAGTCGTTGGCGCCGAGCGGCACCTGCGCACCCATGCCGCCGAGGCTCACGTCCTCGACGATCCAGGCCTCGCTTTCTTCGGCCGTGCCCGCTCCCGAAAGGCGGGCATGGATGCTGCCCAGGCCGTTCGCCACCGTGAGGCGGGATTTCACGCGGTGCCGGTCATGCGAGCGCGTGGGAGGCTTGGGTGACCAGTACAGGGCGAGATGCTGCGCCACAGCCAGCACGATGCGCGCTGAATACTGGCCGCCGAGGTTAACTTCGGCCGGCACTTCGCCGCGCTCGAGCTGCCGCTGCAAGGCCTCCAGCCTGGCGGGCGCGCCGCCGGCGCTGAAAAAGCGCAGGCTGGGTGCAACCTGCGGCAGCACGGCAAGCCGCGTCGGCGGCGCCGGCCTGACGACATCGATCCAGTACATGTTGTCCGGCCGCACCTCGGCAGTGAGCACGAACATGGGCAGGAAGTGCGCGATAAGACGTTCCGCGATCTCGATCTCGATCGGCAGCAGACTGTCCATCGAGGACGCCTGGAACAGCAGTGCCTTGAGGTATTCCTGCTCGACCGTGCTCTCGCCCGGGAGGCCGGGGTAGAGCGTGACGGCCTGCTTCGAGAACTTGCCCTGCTCGGCCAGCAGGTAGCCGCGCCCCATTTTCTGCCACACTTCGGGCGCGATGGGCCCGTAGCGCAACTGGTCCCATTTGACGCGCGCCGAGAAGGCGCGCGTCATGCGCACGACAAGCAGCGGCAGATCGGACTTGATGCCGTCGGCGCCCTTCTCCTGGTCCTCGTAGCGGCCGAGGCAGTTGTCGTAGGCGGCGGCGAGTTGCGCCCAGAAATCGTGATTGCCCTGCCACAGCCGGTATTCCTGCGTGCGGCCGAGTCGCGGCGAGGTGAGGTAGTCGCGCGACAGCTTGCGCGCATGCACCTGCGACGCCTCGTCGAGCTGGAAAATCAGCGACAGCCGCTCGGAAAGCCTGAACTTCTCGTCGGTGGCGACCGACTCGACCCAGCTGGCGACCTCGTCGAGCGCAGAAGCCGCATCGCGCCCGGCAAGTTCAGCCAGGACACGCTTCGCTTCCTTGGCGTCGGCCAGGGGGTGATCAGATTTCGCCGCAAAGATTCCGAGCATAGTGCCTTGCCTTGACAGTCGAATCCGGCGTCACCGCACCGGTTTCCTGAAAACCCTCGCAATTACGACCGGAGGAAGTCCCCGCGGGACGCGGGATTACGCCAATATTCGGTGGTTGAAGAATAGCCCAAACACGCTTCAAAGTCATCTCGCCTTGGGTCGCTGCGGGCTCCCATTGAGTGCGACTCCGGCCAGCCACTGTTCGACGAATTCAACACCCCAGGCGACCCCGAAGCCCGTCAGATCCGTGCCAACCGCCCCCAGCCCGCCGCTGCAGCTCGAAGCCGAGATATCCATGTGCAGCCACGGCCTCTCGGCAGTGAAGCGCTTCAGGAAGCGCGCGGCGAGGATGTGGTCGGCTTCGCCGTCCAGGGTGCATTGCTTGATGTCGGCTACCTTGCTCTCCAGCCCGGCTTCGTAGTCGGCATCGAGCGGAAAGATGCAGACGCGCTCGCCGCTCGCCTCGCCCGCCGACACCGCCAGTCGTGCCAGTTCAGGCGTCGTGGCGAACACGCCGGAATAGCGGCTGCCCAGCGCATAAGCCATGCTGCCGGTGAGGGTGGCAAAATCAACGATCAGATCCGGTTTGCCGCGAGCCGCCAGCGTCAGCGTATCAGCCAGCACCATGCGTCCTTCCGCATCGGTGTGCACGATCTCGATGCTGGTGCCGTCGAGCGCGGTGACGATATCGTTTTGCTTGTAGGCCTCCGGCGAGAGATGGTTCTGCGCGATGGGCAGCCAGGCATCGACGGCGAGCGGAAACTTCCTGTCGGCCAGCACCTGCATCAGCCCCAGCGCAACCGCCGAGCCGTTCATGTCCTCGTGCATGCCGGCCATGTACTTGGCCGGCTTCAGGTTGTGCCCGCCGGTGTCGAAGCAGATGCCCTTGCCGACCAGTGCGATGCGCCCCTGCGCTTTCTTCGGGCGCCAGGACAGATGGACGATGGCCGCATCCTCGGGCGCGCTGCCCTGCGCCACGGCAACGAAGGCGCCGGCACCGATGCGGCGCAGCCGCTTCATGTCCAGCTCCTCGTGCTGCCAGCGCCGGCTGCGCGCAATCTCGCGCAGCCGCTCGCGGTAGCGCCCCGGTGTCAAATCGTTGGGTGGCAATGCGGTGAGTTCGCGTGCCAGCGTATTGGCTTGCGCCAGGGCGGCGACGTCGGCAAATCCGGCCGCGTCGCGCGCGCCGTAGAGATGGATCTTCGCCAGCGGCTTCGCTTCCGGCTTCTTCTTTCGCGTGGGCAGGCGCGCGCCATTCAGCCAGGCAACCTGGAGCGCCTCGCGCGCGCACTCGCGCCTGCCTTCGACGTTGCCGAACACCGCCAGCACAAGCTCGCGCGGCCGCTCCTCCAGGAGCGGCGCCACGGCCTTGCGCAGGATGGTGTTGCGCTCGAAGCGCGACTTGCCCTGGTCGAGCATGACGAAGGCGCACAAGCCGCCGCCGGAGAGGTTGACGGTGACCGGCGTCTTGGCCAGTTCCTCGGCCTTCATTTCGCGCCGCTTCAAGGCCGCCTTCAGGCGGTCGAGCGCAGGGATTTCGCGCAGCCCGTCGAGGTTTTTCGCGAAGGGCAGCACGAGCAGCGCGTGTGTCGCCTTGTCGAGTTCCGCCGCATCGAGCGGGGCGGCGGTCTGGGTCAGTTTGGCCGGCATCATTTCCGTTTCGGGTTTCGAATTGCGCGCCACAGGCGCGTCCGGTTTGAACTCGCAACCCGAAACTCGAAACCGAGAGGGTTACAATAGGAAAGTCGATTATAGCAACCAACGCGACCCCGCCTCCCTATGCAACAGTATCTCGATTTGATGCGCCACGTGCTGGAGCACGGCCACCGCAAGGATGACCGCACCGGCACCGGCACGCTTTCCGTCTTCGGCTGGCAGATGCGCTTCGATCTCGCGCAAGGCTTCCCCCTGCTCACCACCAAGAAGCTGCACACGAAATCCATCATCCACGAGCTGCTGTGGTTCCTCAAGGGCGACACCAACATCCGCTACCTCAAGGAAAACGGCGTCTCGATCTGGGACGACTGGGCCGACGCCAACGGCGACCTCGGCCCGGTGTACGGCTACCAGTGGCGCAGCTGGCACGCACCGGACGGCCGCGTCATCGACCAGATCGCGCAGCTCGTAGACGGGCTGGAGAAGAATCCCGATTCGCGCCGCCACATCGTCACCGCCTGGAACCCGGCCGACATCGACCGCATGAAGCTGCCGCCCTGCCATGCGCTGTTCCAGTTCTACGTCGCCGACGGGAAACTCAGCTGCCAGCTCTACCAGCGCAGCGCCGACATCTTCCTCGGCGTGCCCTTCAACATCGCTTCCTACGCGCTGCTCACACTGATGCTGGCGCAGGTGTGCGGATACCAGCCGGGCGATTTCGTGCATACCCTGGGCGACGCCCATCTGTATGTGAATCACCTCGATCAGGCCCGCCTGCAGCTTTCGCGCGAGCCGCGTCCGCTTCCCCGGCTGCGCATCAGTCCCGAAGCGCGGGATCTCTTCGCCTTCCGCTTCGAGGACTTCGTGCTGGAAGGCTACGATCCGCACCCGCACATTCCGGCCCCCGTGGCCGTATAAAAGGGGCGGCCGGAGATGATTCTGGCGGGCGACCTCGGCGGCACCAAGACACTCCTGGCGATCGCCGAAAACACCGGCACCGCCCCGTCCATCATCTTTGAAAAACGCTACGCCAGCCGGGAATACGGCGATTTTTCCTCGTTACTGCGCCCTTTTCTGGAGGAAGCCGGCGCTACCGGCAAGATCGACCGCTCCTGCCTCGCCGTCGCCGGCCCGGTAGAAAACAACCGATCGAAAGTCACTTACCTCCCCTGGCTGATCGACGGCAATGCGCTGGCACGGGAATTCGGCATCGATTGCGTGATGCTCACCAATGATTTCGCGGCGGCGGCGCGCGGCGTCGAGGCGCTCACGCCAGCCGACCTTGTCACTGTGCAGGCAGGTTCGCCTATTGAGCAGGGGATACGCGTGGTCGTCGGCGCCGGCACCGGACTTGGCGTGGCCGCGCTGGTACGAAGAAATGGCGGCTGGGACGTCATCGCCGGGGAGGGTGGGCACGTCGGCTTCGCCCCGGCGGACGAGGAGCAGGTCGAGT
>PNJM01000090.1 GCA_013821865.1 Rhodocyclaceae bacterium | reverse complement strand
CGAGTAACGAAAGCGTGAATGAGAAGCAAGGCGCCCCGACGAGTTCTACGATTTGGGGGGCGCCTTGCAGTCTCTGCCGCAGGGGCATAGCTCAATTGGCAGAGCGTCGGTCTCCAAAACCGAAGGTTGGGGGTTCGAGACCCTCTGCCCCTGCCAACAAGAATTAAAGGCGATATTGATGGCCGACAAAATCAAGTTCGCGCTGGCGCTGCTGCTGCTTGCGGCCGGCATCGCGGGCTTCTACCTGCTGAGCGAGGCTGCGCTGATCCTGCGCGTGCTCTCCGTGCTGGCGGGTGTGGCCGCCGGTGCTGCGGTGGCCTGGTTCACCGAGCCGGGGCGGCGCTTTTTCGTCTTCAGCAAGGAAGCAGTCGCCGAAACCAAGAAAGTGGCCTGGCCGACACGCAAGGAAACGATTCAAACCACGGGCGTGGTGTTCGCCTTTGTCGTCATCATGGCGGTTTTTCTCTGGCTGACCGACAAGAGCCTGGAATGGGTGCTGTACGACCTGGTTCTGGGCTGGAAGAAATCATGAGCAAACGCTGGTATGTCGTTCATGCCTACTCGGGCTTCGAGAAGTCCGTGCAGCGCGCCCTGCTGGATCGCGTCAAGCGCGCCGGCATGGAAGAGAAGTTCGGCCAGATCCTGGTGCCGGTCGAGGAAGTGGTCGAGATGAAGTCCGGCCAGAAGAGCATCTCAGAGCGCAAGTTCTTCCCCGGCTACGTGCTGGTGGAAATGGAGATGGACGACGATACCTGGCACCTGGTGAAGAACACCGCCAAGGTGACGGGCTTCGTCGGCGGCACCGCGACCAAGCCGACGCCGATCTCCGAGAAGGAGGTCGCCAAGATCATGCAGCAGATGCAGGAGGGTGTCGAGAAGCCGAAGCCCAAGGTGCTGTACGAGGTGGGCGAGATGGTGCGGGTCAAGGAAGGCCCGTTTACCGACTTCAACGGCACCGTCGAGGATATCAACTACGAGAAGAGCAAGCTGCGGGTGTCGGTGACCATCTTCGGCCGCGCGACGCCGGTCGAGTTGGAGTTTTCGCAGGTCGAGAAGGCGTAATTTCGGACGGGGCCGGGATCGTCCGCCGGGCCGCCGGCCCGGGCGTGCATCCCCCGGCAGAGGAGCGCCAGCAGGGCTGCTTAAAAGGTTGCCCCAAAGCGCGTTACCACTCACTTAACAGGAGCCATCATGGCTAAGAAGATCGTCGGCTTTATCAAGCTGCAAGTGCCGGCGGGCAAAGCCAACCCCAGCCCGCCCATCGGCCCGGCCCTCGGCCAGCGCGGCCTCAACATCATGGAATTCTGCAAGGCGTTCAACGCCCAGACCCAGGGCATGGAGCCCGGCCTGCCGATTCCCGTGGTGATCACCGCCTTCGCGGACAAGAGCTTCACCTTCATCATGAAGACGCCGCCGGCGTCGGTGTTGATCAAGAAGGCGGCCAAACTGGACAAGGGCTCGGCCAAGCCGCACACCGACAAGGTGGGCAAGCTGACCCGGGCCCAGGTCGAGGAAATCGCCAAGGCCAAGATGAAGGATCTCACTGCGGCTGACCTGGAAGCCGCCTGCCGCACCATCGCCGGCAGCGCCCGCAGCATGGGCGTCACCGTGGAGGGCATGTGACATGGCGAAACTTTCGAAACGGCTGAAGACGGTTCGCGCCAAGGTCGACCGCAACAAGACCTACCCGCTCACCGAGGCGCTGGCGCTGATCAAGGAATGCGCCACCGCGAAGTTTGACGAATCCGTCGACGTTGCCGTGAACCTCGGCATCGACGCCAAGAAATCCGACCAGCTGGTGCGCGGCTCCGTCGTGCTGCCGGCCGGCACCGGCAAGAAGGTGCGCGTGGCGGTGTTCGCCCAGGGCGACAAGGCCGCGGCCGCCAAGGATGCCGGCGCCGATATCGTCGGCTTCGACGATCTGGCCGCCAAGGTCAAGGAAGGCGTCATCGAGTTCGACGTTGCCATCGCCACGCCGGATGCCATGCGCGTCGTCGGCGCACTGGGCCAGATCCTCGGACCGCGCGGCCTGATGCCCAACCCCAAGGTCGGTACGGTGACCATGGACGTTGCCCAGGCGGTGAAGAACGCCAAGGCGGGCCAGGTGCAGTACCGCACCGACAAGGGCGGTATCGTGCAATGCACGATCGGCCGCGCATCGTTCACGGTCGAGCAGCTGCAGCAGAACATGGCCGCACTGATCGAGGCCCTGAACAGGGCCAGGCCATCCGCCTCCAAGGGTATTTATCTGAAGAAGGTCTCCGTCTCCAGCACCATGGGGGCGGGGGTGCGCGTCGACCAGTCGAGTTTGTCGGCGTAAGAAAAGAATCGGATCCCCGCTTGCCCTTCAGGGCGTGGGCGGGGACAGGACTTTGGGCTGCTGGCGATGCGATAGCTGCGCCGGCAGATCGTCAAAGACCGCAGGTGCCCGAGGGTGCCGATTGGCCCGAAGGTCTAAGTGTCAAGGTGTGCATAACACCGGCGGCCTGCGCAGATGGTGTACCCAGACAGGATTTTCGTCCGCGAACAAGCGGCTGTGCTCCTGATCCAGGTCGCCGTGGGTGCGGCGGATTGCTTTGTTCCGCCGCGTGTGGACTTGAAAGGAGAAACGTTCCATGGGTCTCAATCTTGACGGCAAAAAAGCCGTCGTGGCAGAGGTGTCGGCGCAGGTAGCCAAGGCCCAGACCATCGTACTGGCCGAGTATCGCGGCATCGAGGTGGGCGATCTTACCCGGCTGCGCGCAAAAGCCCGGCAGGGTGGCGTCTATCTGCGTGTGCTGAGGAATACCCTGGTGCGTCGCGCGGTTGCGGACACCTTGTTCGCGCCGCTCGCCGACCAGATGTCCGGGCCGCTGATTTACGGCATTTCGGCCGACCCCATTGCTGCTGCGAAAGTACTGCACGACTTCGCGAAATCCAACGAGAAGTTGGTGCTCAAGGCCGGCGGATACGCCGGCAAGGTGCTCGACAAGGCCGGCGTGCAGGCGCTTGCCTCGATCCCGAGCCGCGAAGAACTGCTCGCCAAGCTGCTCGGCGTCATGAAGGCGCCGGTATCCGGGTTTGCCGTTGCTCTCGGCGCGCTGGCGAAACAGCGCGAAGAAGCCGCCGCCTGAACGATCAAACTATTTCGAATCTGGAGTGACAAAACATGGCCATTAGCAAAGAAGACATCCTCGAAGCCGTCGGCAGCATGACGGTGATGGACCTGAACGACCTGGTGAAGGCGTTCGAAGAAAAGTTCGGCGTTTCCGCTGCCGCGATGGCGGTTGCCGGTCCGGGCGCGGCGGCTGCCGCGCCCGCCGCCGAAGAGCAGACCGAATTCACCGTCGTTCTTGCCGCCACCGGCGACAAGAAAGTCGAAGTGATCAAGGTTGTTCGTGCCCTGACCGGTCTCGGCCTGAAGGAAGCCAAGGATCTGGTCGATGGCGCGCCGAAGCCCGTCAAGGAAGGCGTGTCCAAGGCCGACGCCGAGGCGGCCAGGAAGCAGCTGGAAGACGCCGGCGCGAAGGCCGAGATCAAGTAAGGCGGTTTTTGCAGGCTGGGCTGGCGGTTTTGGGCCGCCAGCCCTTTGCCTTTACAGAAGTTGCCAGTTTCCAGTTGCCAGTTGCCCGGAAACGGCCGTTTGCAGTGCCGAAGCAACTGACAACTGAAAACTGATTTCTCACCCCCGGAGCCACCATGACGTACTCCTATACAGAGAAAAAGCGCATCCGCAAGAGTTTCGCCAAGCGCGCAAGCGTTCTCGACGTACCCTTCCTGCTGGCCACCCAGCTGGAGTCGTACCTGGCGTTTCTGCAGGCTGATCTGCCGCCGGCGCAGCGCCGCAACCAGGGCTTGCAGGCCGCTTTCAGCTCGATCTTCCCGATTTCCAGCCACTCCGGCAACGCACGCCTTGAGTTCGTTTACTACTCGCTGGGCGAGCCGGCTTTCGACGTCAAGGAATGTCAACAGCGCGGCCTGACTTTCGCCTCGCCCCTGCGTGCCCGCGTGCGCCTCGTCATCATGGACCGCGAGGCGGCCAAGGAGACCATCAAGGAGGTGAAGGAGCAGGAGGTGTACATGGGCGAGATTCCGCTCATGACGACCACCGGCTCGTTCGTCATCAACGGCACGGAGCGGGTCATCGTCTCCCAGCTGCACCGCTCGCCGGGCGTGTTCTTCGAGCACGACCGCGGCAAGACGCATTCCTCGGGCAAGCTGCTGTTCTCGGCGCGCATCATTCCCTACCGCGGCTCCTGGCTGGACTTCGAGTTCGATCCGAAGGACTACCTCTTCTTCCGCGTCGACCGCCGCCGCAAGATGCCGGTGACGATCCTGCTCAAGGCGATCGGCATGACGCCGGAGCAGATCCTCGCCACCTTCTTCGAGTTCGATGCCTTCCATCTGACCAGGAAAGGCATCCAGTTCGAGGTCGTGCCCGAGCGCCTGCGCGGCGAAGTGGCGCGCTTCGACATCACCGACAAGGCAGGCAAGGTCCTGGTCGCCAAGGACAAGCGCATCACGGCCAAGCACATCCGCGAGCTGGCCGAGGCCGGCATCAAGAAGATCAACGTGCCGGAGGATTTCCTCATCGGCCGCGTCATCGGCCGCAACGTGATCGACGCGGAAACGGGCGAGATCCTGGCCAATGCCAACGAGGAAATCACCGAGAGCCTGCTCGCCAAGCTGCGCGAGTCGGGAGTCGATGTCATCTCCACCCTGTACACCAACGACCTCGACCGCGGCTCCTACATCTCTTCCACGCTGCGCACCGACGAAACCGTTGACCAGCTGGCGGCGCGCGTTGCCATCTACCGCATGATGCGCCCCGGCGAGCCGCCCACGGAGGACGCTGTCGAGACGCTGTTCCACGGCCTGTTCTATGCCGAGGAACGCTACGACCTGTCGGCCGTCGGCCGCATGAAGTTCAACCGCCGCGTCGGCCGCGCCGAGCTGGACGGCCCGGGCACGCTGTCGAACCAGGACATCATCGACGTCATCCGCATCCTGGTCGAGCTGCGCAACGGCCGCGGCGAGATCGACGACATCGACCACCTTGGCAACCGCCGCGTGCGCTCCGTCGGCGAGCTGGCCGAGAACCAGTTCCGCGCCGGCCTGGTGCGCGTCGAGCGCGCCGTCAAGGAGCGCCTGTCGCAGGCCGAGAGCGACAACCTGATGCCGCACGACCTGATCAACGCCAAGCCCATCTCGGCGGCGATCAAGGAATTCTTCGGCTCCAGCCAGCTGTCGCAGTTCATGGACCAGACCAACCCGCTGTCCGAGATCACGCACAAGCGCCGCGTCTCGGCCCTCGGACCGGGCGGCCTGACGCGCGAGCGCGCCGGCTTCGAGGTGCGCGATGTGCACCCGACGCACTACGGCCGCGTTTGCCCGATCGAGACGCCGGAAGGCCCGAACATCGGCCTGATCAACTCGCTGGCCCTCTACGCCCGCACCAACCAGTTCGGCTTCATGGAGACGCCATACCGCAAGGTGGCGGACAGCAAGGTTACCGACCAGATCGATTATCTCTCCGCGATCGAGGAAGGACATTTTGTCATTGCCCAGGCCAACGCCCAGCTGGACAAGAAGGGCAAGCTCAGCGACGAACTGGTGTCCTGCCGCCACAAGAGCGAATTCACGCTGGCCACCCCGGATACCGTGCAGTACATGGACATCGCGCCGGGCCAGATCGTCTCCGTGGCCGCCTCGCTGATCCCGTTCCTCGAGCATGACGATGCCAACCGCGCGCTGATGGGCGCCAACATGCAGCGCCAGGCCGTGCCCTGCCTGCGCGCCGAGAAGGCCTTGGTCGGCACCGGCATCGAGCGCACCGTGGCGGTGGACTCCGGCACGGCGGTGCAGGCGCTGCGCGGCGGCGTGGTGGATTACATCGATGCCAACCGCATCGTGGTGCGCGTGCATGACGACGAGACGGTGCCGGGCGAAGTCGGCGTCGATATCTACAACCTGATCAAGTACACCCGCTCCAACCAGAATACCAACATCAACCAGCGCCCGCTGGTGAAGGTGGACGACATCATCGCCAAGGGCGACGTCATCGCCGACGGCGCTTCCACCGACATGGGCGAACTGGCGCTGGGCCAGAACATGCTGGTGGCGTTCATGCCGTGGAACGGCTACAACTTCGAGGACTCCATCCTCATCTCCGAGCGCGTCGTGGCCGACGACCGCTTTACCTCGATTCACATCGAGGAGCTGACGGTGGTCGCACGCGACACCAAGCTCGGCGCGGAAGAGATCACCCGCGACATCGCCTCGCTGGGCGAGGCGCAGCTCGGCCGCCTCGACGAGTCGGGCATCGTGCACATCGGCGCCGAGGTCGAGGCCGGCGACGTGCTGGTGGGCAAGGTGACGCCGAAGGGCGAAACCCAGCTCACGCCGGAAGAGAAGCTGCTGCGCGCCATCTTCGGCGAGAAGGCCTCCGACGTGAAGGACACTTCGCTGCGCGTTCCCTCCGGCATGTCCGGCACGGTGATCGACGTGCAGGTATTCACCCGCGAAGGCATCGAGCGCGACAAGCGCGCCGCGCAGATCATCGACGACGAGCTGCGCCGCTACAAGACCGATCTGGCCGACCAGATGCGCATCGTCGAGCGCGACACCTTTGCCCGTATCGAGCGCCTGCTCGTCGGCAAGGTCGCCAACAAGGGTCCGAAGAAGCTGTCCAAGGGCACCAAGCTCACCAAGGCCTATCTGGAATCGATCGAGCCGCACCACTGGTTCGACATCGGCATGGCCAACGACGAGACGGCTCAGCAGCTGGAGAGCCTGCGCGAAAGCATCGAGCAGACACGCCGCGACTTCGACCAGGCCTTCGAGGCCAAGAAGAAGAAGCTCACCCAGGGCGACGAACTGCCTCCGGGCGTGCAGAAGATGGTCAAGGTGTACCTCGCTGTCAAGCGGCGCTTGCAGCCCGGCGACAAGATGGCCGGCCGCCACGGCAACAAGGGCGTGGTGTCGAAGATCGTGCCGATCGAGGACATGCCGCACATGGAAGACGGTACGCCGGTCGATATCGTGCTCAACCCGCTCGGCGTGCCCTCGCGGATGAACATCGGCCAGATCCTGGAGACCCATCTGGGCTGGGCCGCCAAGGGCCTCGGCCTGAAGATCGGCGAGATGCTGAAGAAGCGGGCCTCCGTGGCCGAGTTGCGCAAATACTTCAACAAGATCTACAACTCCAGCGGCAAGCCCGAGGATATCGATTCCCTGTCCGACCACGAAATTCTGGAACTGGCCGCCAACCTCAAGCATGGCGTGCCGTTTGCCACGGCGGTGTTCGACGGAGCGCACGAGGACGAAATCAAGAACATGCTGGAACTGGCCGGACTGCCGCGCAGCGGCCAGGTGAGGCTGATCGACGGCCGCACCGGCGAAGCCTTCGACCGCTCCGTGACCGTCGGTTACATGCACGTGCTCAAGCTGCACCACTTGGTGGACGACAAGATGCACGCCCGTTCCACCGGCCCGTACAGCCTGGTCACCCAGCAGCCGCTGGGCGGCAAGGCGCAGTTCGGCGGCCAGCGCTTCGGCGAGATGGAGGTGTGGGCCCTGGAAGCCTACGGCGCCTCCTACACGCTGCAGGAAATGCTCACCGTCAAGTCCGACGACGTTTCCGGCCGCACCAAGGTCTACGAGAATATCGTCAAGGGCGAGCACAAGATCGACGCCGGCATGCCGGAGTCGTTCAACGTGCTGGTCAAGGAGATCCGCTCGCTGGCGATCGATATCGATCTCGAGCGGTTCTGAGCAATGGAATGCAGCCGCGGATTGCACGGCAATCCGCGGTCTACGAATTTTGAAGTTTCACCCCTCACAGGAGTGAAGACATGAAAGCATTACTCGATCTGTTCAAGCAGGTAACTCAGGAAGAAGAGTTCGACGCCATCACCATCGGCCTCGCCTCGCCGGAGAAAATCCGCTCCTGGTCCTACGGCGAAGTGAAAAAGCCGGAAACCATCAATTACCGCACCTTCAAGCCGGAGCGTGACGGCCTGTTCTGCGCCAAGATCTTCGGTCCGGTGAAGGACTACGAATGCCTTTGCGGCAAGTACAAGCGCCTCAAGCACCGCGGCGTCATCTGCGAGAAGTGCGGCGTCGAAGTCACGCTGTCGAAGGTGCGCCGCGAGCGCATGGGCCACATCGAACTCGCTTCGGTCGTCGCCCACATCTGGTTCCTGAAGAGCCTGCCCAGCCGTCTCGGCATGGTGCTCGACATGACGCTGCGCGACATCGAGCGCGTGCTCTACTTCGAAGCCTATGTCGTGGTCGACGCCGGCATGACGCCGCTCAATCGCGCCCAGCTTCTGTCCGAAGACGATTATCTTGCCAAGGTCGAGGAGTACGGCGACGACTTCACTGCGGTGATGGGTGCGGAAGGCATCCGCGAACTGCTGCGCACGCTCGACCTCAACCACGAGATCGCGGAGCTGCGCAAGGAACTGGAAACGACCGGCTCCGAGGCCAAGATCAAGAAGATCGCCAAACGACTCAAGGTGCTGGAGGGCTTCCAGCACTCCGGCATCAAGCCCGAGTGGATGATTCTCGAGGTGCTGCCGGTGCTGCCGCCGGATCTGCGTCCGCTGGTGCCGCTGGACGGCGGCCGCTTTGCCACTTCGGACCTGAACGACCTCTATCGGCGTGTCATCAACCGCAACAACCGCCTCAAGCGCCTGCTGGAACTCAAGGCGCCGGAGATCATCGTACGCAACGAGAAGCGCATGCTGCAGGAGGCTGTCGACTCGCTGCTCGACAATGGCCGCCGCGGCAAGGCCATGACCGGCGCGAACAAGCGGCCGCTGAAGTCGCTCGCCGACATGATCAAGGGCAAGGGCGGTCGCTTCCGCCAGAACCTGCTGGGCAAGCGCGTCGACTATTCCGGCCGCTCGGTCATCGTGGTTGGTCCGCAGCTCAAGCTGCACCAGTGCGGCCTGCCGAAGAAAATGGCACTGGAACTGTTCAAGCCCTTCATCTTCAACAAGCTCGAACTG
>PNJM01000089.1 GCA_013821865.1 Rhodocyclaceae bacterium | reverse complement strand
AGGCCATCGCCTCGGCCGCCAGCTGGTAGGCGGCGTCCAGCCCCATCTCGATCTGCCGGTAGAAGGCCTGCTTGCCCATCGCCACGGCGGCGGGCGACTTCGCGAGAATCGAATCGGTAAGCTTCTTCACTTCGGCATCCAGTTCGCCGGCTGGCACGACGCGATTCACCAACCCGCGCGCGCAGGCCGTCGCTGCATCCATGGATTCGCCTGTCACCAGCATTTCGAAGGCCTGCTTGCGCGGCAGGTTGCGCGCCAGCGGCACGGCGGGCGTGCTGCAGAACAGGCCAAGGTTCACGCCGGAGACGGCGAATTTCACCTCGCTCGCGGCCACCGCCAGGTCGCACATGGCGACCAGCTGGCAGCCGGCCGCCACCGCCATGCCGTGCACGCGTGCAATCACCGGCTGCGGCAGCTGGACCAGCTTCATCATCATCCGGCCGCACTTCCTGAACAGCGCCTGCTGGTAGGTCTTGTCGGGGTTGGCGCGCATCTCCTTCAGGTCGTGGCCGGCGCAGAAGGCCTTGCCGGCGCCGGCCAGCACGACGACGCGCACGGATTTGTCCTGGGCGATGGCATCCAGCGCCGCCTGCAGCTCGTCGATCAGCGCATCCGAGAGGGAATTGAACTGGCCGGGCCGGTTCAGCGTCAGGGTCGCCACGCCACCTTCGTCGCGACGCAGAAGCAAGGGCTCGCCGGGGGATTGCAGCACTGCGCTCATGGTCTTTCTCCTTACTCGATGGCGGAAGCGGATTTGGCCTTTTCCCGCAGAATGAATTTCTGGATCTTGCCGGTGGAGGTCTTGGGCAACGGCCCGAACACCACTTTCTTCGGCACCTTGAAACGGGCCATGCGCTCGCGGCAGAACCCGATCAGTTCCGCCTCCGTCGTGCCGGCACCCTCCTTCAGCTCGACAAAGGCGCAGGGCACTTCGCCCCACTTCGGGTCGGGCTGGGCCACTACGGCCACCGCCATCACCGCCGCATGGCGATAGAGCACGTCCTCCACCTCCACCGACGAAATGTTCTCGCCGCCGGAGATGATCACATCCTTGGAACGGTCCTTGATCTTGACGTAGCCGTCCGGCTGCATCACGGCCAGGTCGCCGGTATGGTACCAGCCTCCGTGGAAGGATTCCGCCGTGGCCTTCGGATTCTTGAGATAGCCTTTCATCGTGATATTGCCGCGGAACATGATCTCACCCATCGCCTCGCCGTCACGCGGCACCGGCCGCATCGTGTCCGGGTCCATCACCGTGAGGCCTTCCTGCAGGTGGTAGCGCACCCCCTGGCGGCCGTTCAGCCGCGTGCGCTCGTCGAGGCCCAGCTCATTCCATTCCGGGTGCTTGGAGCATACAGCGGCCGGACCGTAGGTCTCGGTCAGGCCGTAGACGTGGGTGATGTCGAAGCCGATTCTTTCCATGCCCTCGATCATCGAGGCCGGCGGCGGCGCGGCGGCGACCAGCGCGCTGACTTTGTGATCGATGCCCTCGCGCCATTCGGCCGGTGCGTTGATCAGCATGGAATGCACGATGGGCGCCCCGCAATAGTGGCTGACCTTGTGCTCGCGGATGGCATCGAGGATCAGCTTCGCCTCGACGCGGCGCAGGCAGACGTTGGTGCCGGCGTTGGCCGCCATGGTCCACGGGAAGCACCAGCCGTTGCAGTGGAACATCGGCAGCGTCCACAGGTATACGGCATGCGGCGGCATGCCCCAGGAAACGATGTTGGAGACGGCGTTGAGATAGGCGCCGCGGTGGTGGTAGACCACGCCCTTGGGATTCCCCGTGGTGCCGGAGGTGTAATTGAGGGCAATGGCATCCCATTCGTCCGCCGGGCCTTGCCAGGCATATTGCGGCTCGCCCGATGCAAGAAATGCTTCATATTCGGCGGAGCCCACGCGCTCGCCGGGGCCGGCGTATTCCGGGTCATCCACGTCGATCACCAGCATGTTCCGCCCCGCCTGGGCCAGCGCCCCGGCGATCGTGGCAGAGAACTCGCGGTCGGTGATGAGGGCTTTCGCCTCGCCGTGGCCGAGCATGAAGGCGATCGCCTCCGCATCCAGCCGCGTGTTGAGCGTGTTGAGCACCGCGCCCGTCATCGGCACGCCGAAGTGGCACTCATACATTTCCGGGGTATTGCCCAGCATCGCCGCAACCGTGTCGCCCTTGCCGATGCCGCGTGCCGCCAGGGCGGAGGCCAGCCGGCGGCAGCGCGCATAGGTCTCGGACCAGGTGTAGCGCCGGCCGCCGTGGATCACGGCGGTTCGATCCGGATAGACGGAGGCGGAACGCTCGATGAAGCTGAGCGGCGTCAGCGGCGCGTAGTTCGCCGCATTCTTTTCGAGACCGGTTTCGTAGAGATTTCCCGACATGGCTGCACTCAAGAAGAAAACAGGGCGACCGGATTGCCCCGGGGTCGGGGCATCAATTGCCGCGGCAACGATCCGTGATATTCAATCCCGGCCTGGTCTCGCGGTCAAGCCCGCCCAGCCAGCCACGCAGGGTCGCGGCAAAGTCTTCCACGGCCCCGGCGAGCGCCGCCACCCCTCCCCTGGCATCCGCGCTTGCAGCCGGCCGGCCCGCCGTGACGGCGCGGCGCGCCAGCAATTCGCCGCCGGGCGAGAGCAATTGCACGCGCGCCTCGATCACGGCGCGGCTGGAATCCGCCGCATCGAAGACATGGGCGAACTCGTCCATATCGATGCGCAGCCTGCAGGCGCCTCTTGTCTCTCCGGAAAGCATGCGCTTCTTCAGCGCATGGCCGACCAGTTCGGCCGGCGGCGCCACCCAGCGGCTCTCGGCATAGTTCTGCCGCCGCTGGCTGCCCTGGTAAGCCAGGCGGTATTGCAGAGCGGACGAATCCAGCCAGGACGGTGCAAACACATCGATGCTGCGCAGGGAGGCCACGACCCGATTGTTCGCCGTAGCGGCAGCGGGGCCGAGGTCGTAGTAGCTGATTTTCGGCTGTGCCTGAGGACCCGCGGCGCAGCCGGCAAGCGCCAGGGCGATGAGCGCGGGGACAATCGATCCTTTCATGACCTCCTCACTGCCGGGAGAAGCCCGCCTCGCCCGGGCCGGGGCGCTGCCCGGCGCGGCCGAAGATGAGCATGTTGGGCGATTCCTCGATCTGGTCGAGGATGCGGGACATCTGGCGCGAGTTGACCGCCAGTTCCTGCAGCAGCAGGTTCATGCGCGGCAGCGTGGTATGCACCACCTCGGTGCCCGCCTCGCTGGAAAACGCATCCAGCTTTTTCCCCAGCCCCTGCAAGGTGCCGACGAGGGTGCGCAAATCGGCGGCGAGCGGCGCCGCTTCGCCGCCGGCTTTCTCCAGATGCGCCAGGGTGGCGCTGATGCGCTTCAGATTCTCTTCGTTGAGCGCCCGCTTCAGGCCGGCCATGGCCTGCGATGCGTCCTTGAGCGTGCCGCCGAGCCCGGCCGAGGCGGTTTCGAGATTGGCGAGGGTCTGGCTGATGCGCTTGACGTTCTGCTCGGACAGCACGGCGTTGGTGCGCTCGGCCACCTGGCGCATCTGCGCCATCAGGTCCGCCGCGGCATCGCCCAGGCTGTCCATTGCCGAAGTTTTGAGGGCGATGCGCGGCGGCTCGCCCCCCTCGCCCACAAGCGGCTCGCGGCTCTCGCCGGCATCTTCCAGCAGCACGTAGGCCAGCCCCGTCACGCCCTGGTAGTTGAGGCGCGCCGTGGTTCCCCTGGTCACGGGCATGTCCGCATCGACGTTGATGCGGATGAGGATGCTGCGCGGGTCCTTCGGATCGAGATCGATGTCCAGCACCTTGCCGGCGCGGATGCCGCGGAAGCGCACCTGCGCCTGCGGGTTGAGGCCGACTACGCTTTTCTGCGTCACCAGCACGTACTCGTTCGTCGCCTCGCGCTTGCCCGAGAGCCACCAGCCGGCAAGCAGGGCGGCAACGCCAAGCAGCAGCATGAAGATTCCGGCGGCCAGTGCATGAGCCCGGCTTTCCATTTTTATGGACACTCCCCGCAGATGCGGTTTTGCAGCGCCCGCTGAGCCCGGTCGCAGCAGAAGAAGTTGCGGATGAACGGGTGGTCGACCTTCATGATGTCGTCAACCGTTCCGAGGGCGAGTATACGCTGTTCGGCCAGCACGGCAACGCGGCTGGCCAGCGCCGCCAGCGTGTCGAGATCGTGCGTCACCAGCACCACCGTCAGGCCGAGCTGCTCGCCCAGCATGCGGATGAGCCGGACGAAGGATTCGCTGCGATCCGGGTCGAGTCCGGCCGTCGGCTCGTCGAGCAGCAGCAGCTCCGGTTCCATGGCCAGCGCCCGCGCCAGCGCCACGCGCTTGACCATGCCGCCGGAAAGTTCCGCCGGCATGAGCCAGGCGTGGCGCGGCAGCAGCTCGACCATGGCGAGCTTCAGCATGACCAGCTCGTGGATGAGATCCTCGTCCAGCGTCCGCAGTTCGCGCAGCGGAAAAGCGATGTTCTGGAACACGTTGAAGGCCGAGAACAGCGCGCCGTACTGGAACAGCATGCCGAAGCGCCGGCGCAGATTGCGCTCGCGCTCGACGTTGCCGTCGAAAAGCGGCTCGCCGAACAGGCGGATCTCGCCCTGCGTGGGATGCAAGAGCCCGATCATCTGGCGCAGCAGCGTCGTCTTGCCGCTACCCGAGCCGCCCACCAGCGCCAGGATCTCGCCCCGCTGCACGCTCAGGTTGAGGTCGCGGTGCACCCAGTAGTCGCCGAAGCGGGTGGAGAGGTTTGCAACCTCTATCGCAGGGCTCATATCGGCATCCCGATCTTGCGCGTCGCGATGGCGAAAACGGCATCGACCAGGATCACGATCGTGATCGAAGTCACCACCGAGGCCGTGGTGTTGGAGGACAGGCTCTCCGTGTTCGGCCGCACGCGCAGGCCGAAATGGCTGGCAACGAGGGCGACGAGCATGCCGAAGGTGATGCCCTTGGCCAGGGCGATCCACAGGTTGGCCACCGGCACGACCTTGGGCAGCGTGTCGATGAAGAAGCCGTAGGAAATATCGAGCTGAATCTGCGCCGAAACCATGCCGCCGACCAGCGCGATCGAGCTGGTCCACAGCACCAGGAGCGGCATGGCCACCGCCAGCGCCGCGACTTTCGGCAGCACCAGGCGCAGGCTGCGCGAGACGCCCATCGTCGCCAGCGCATCGATCTCCTCCGTGACGCGCATCACGCCGAGCTGCGCCGTCATGGCCGAGCCGGAGCGCCCCGCCACCAGCACTGCCACCAGCACCGGACCCAGTTCGCGGATGATGCCCATGCCGAGGATGTTGACAATGAAGATGTCGGCGCCGAAGGTCTTCAGCTGCAGCGCCGAAAGATAGGAAAGCACGATGCCGATGAGAAAGCCGACCAGCGCGGTGACCGGCATGGCGCGCACGCCGCTCTTGAACAGGTTGGCCGAGGTCTCGCGCCAGGGCATGTTGCGCGGCTGGCGCAGGATGTGGACGAAATCGAGCACGAGCTGGCCTATCAGGGCGGTCATGTCGACCGCATGGCGCCAGAAGCTCAGCGCCAGGCGGCCGACGATGATGACCCACTCCAGGGGCGATCGCGGCGCCGGCCCGGCCTCATGTTTCTTTTGACGGCCGGAGATGCGTTCGAAGATGGTGGCCAGATCGGGACGGGAGACGAGCTGCATGGGCAGCCGGCGGCCCCAGGCGCGCCACAGCATCATGGCACCGACGGAATCCAGCGTCTCGATACGGCTCACATCCCAGGCCAGGCCGGCATCGCCCGCATGGGCGGCAAGCTCCGCGGCGAGGCGCCCGTACTGCGGCGCCAGGGCCATCAGCTTCCAGTCGCCGGACAGGCGCAACCGGCGCCGGCCTTCGGCGTCCGTATCGAGCGTGATGCGTGCGCCTGCCACTTAGGGCGTGCTCACAGTCATTTATCGGATTCCCTGAGCCCATTGCGCCGCCTACAACGGCGGCATAAAGGGGATTATGCCGCAGCCTGCGTTTTTCCGCGCCCGCTCTTGATGCGCAGCTCCATGCCCAGTTCGGCCCACTGCCGGCTCTCTTCTTCCAGTGCCGCCGCCGTCAGGGGCGAAGCTTCCAGCCAGCCGGGATCCACGCCCATTTGAAAACCCTTGTCGCCCCGGCGCACGGCAATCGGCGGCAGTGGCGCGCCGTCCCGCGCCCGGTGCAGGATCGCCGCCAGGCGCAGGCTGAAGATGAGCAGCCAGTCGGGACTTTCGCGCATGATGTCCTGAACCCGCTCCAGCTTGCCGCGATGCCCCAGCACGATGCGCGACAGCCGCGCCTGATCCATCCGGGAAAAGCCCGGCATGTCGGCATTGGCGAGGATGTAGGCGCTGTGCTTGTGGTAGCCGGAATGCGCCACCGAAATGCCGATTTCGTGCATCTGCGCCGCCCAGCCGATCACCTGCGCGTCGGGATGGTCCTCGGCACACGCCTCGGCCATGAGCTGGAACAGGAAATCCCGCGCCGTTGCGGCAACGCGCGCCGCCTGGCCGGCGTCAACCTGGTAGCGGCGCATGAATTGCTGCACCGTGGCGTTGCGCAGGTCCTGGTGATGGTAGCGCCCGAGCAGGTCGTAGAGCACGCCCAGGCGCAAGGCACCGTCGGAGAACGCCATCTGCGTCAGGCCGAATTCCTTGAAGACCGCCGACATGATGGCCAGCCCGCCCGGCAGCACCATGAGGCGGTCCGGGCGCAGGCCCTGCAAGTCCAGCGCCGACACATCGCCGGCATGGAGCATGATGCCGCGCAGGCGCTCGAGGCCGTCGCGCGTGATGCCCAGCGGCGAGAATCCATTCAGCTCGAGAATGTCGGCCAGCGCCTTGGCCGTGCCGCTCGAGCCGACCGCCTCCTCCCAGCCGGTTTTCTTGTACTGCTTGACGATGGCCTGCAATTCCTTGCGCGCCGCCAGTTCCGCCTCCTTCATGCCGGGCTTGTCGATGCGGCCGCGCGGGAAGTATTTCATGCTGAAGCCGACGCAGCCCATGTAGAGCGATTCCAGCTCGATCGGCTCGATGTTGCGGCCGATGATGAACTCGGTCGAGCCGCCGCCGATGTCGACGACCAGTTGCTGCGTGCGCGGATTGGGCAGCGTGTGGGCGACGCCGAGATAGATCAGACGTGCCTCCTCGCGTCCGGCGATGATCTCTATCGGAAAGCCGAGCGCCGCCTCGGCCTGGCTGAGGAATTGCGGCGCATTCTTGGCCACGCGCAGGGCGTTGGTCGCCACGGCGCGCACGGCGCCGGGGTCGAAGCCGCGCAGCCGCTCGCCGAAGCGGCGCAGCGCTTCCAGCGCGCGCAACTGGGAAGGGCCGTCGAGGATCTTCTGTGCGTTAAGGCCGGCGGCCAGGCGCACCGGTTCCTTGAGGGAGTCGAGCGGATAGATCTGGTCGTCGACCACACGCCCGACCTGGAGGCGGAAGCTGTTCGAGCCGAGATCGACCGCGGCGATCAGTTCGTATCCCATTTGTTGATTTTAGCACTGCCGGCAAGAATGGCCGTTGCTCGCCGTCATCTTCCTGTAACGACAATGTCACATGCTCGCGGCTTGAAACCATAAAGGATTCCTGATTCAATTGGACTCGATGAACAAGCCGCCTGCATCCCGGCGCTTCCCCGCCGAGCACTTCCTCAACCGGGAACTGTCGCTCCTCGCTTTCAACCGCCGCGTGCTGGGACAGGCAGCCGACGATTCCGTCCCCCTGCTCGAGCGCCTGCGCTTCCTTTGCATCGTCTCGAGCAACATGGACGAGTTCTTCGAGATCCGCGTTGCCGGCCTCAAGGAACAGATCAAGCTCGGCGCCGTCGCGGCCGGCACGGACGGCCGCACGGCACAGGACGTGTACCGCCAGATCAGCGCCGAGGCGCACGAACTCATCGCCGAACAATACAAGTTGCTCAACGACGTCGTTCTGCCCGCGCTGGCGAAAGAAGGCGTGGTGTTCCTGCGCCGCTCCGCCTGGAACGAGGCACAGGCGACCTGGATCCGGGACTATTTCTTCCGCGAAGTGATGCCGGTGCTGACCCCCATCGGCCTCGATCCCTCCCACCCCTTCCCGCGCGTGCTCAACAAGAGCCTCAACTTCGCCATCGAGCTGGAGGGCAAGGACGCCTTCGGGCGCAGTTCGGGCGCGGCCATCGTCCAGGCGCCGCGCGTGCTGCCGCGCGTCATCCGCCTGCCGGAACACCTCGCCGGCACACCCAATGCCTTCGTCTTTCTCTCGTCGATCCTGCATGCCCATGTCGGCGAACTGTTCGCCGGCATGAACGTGCTCGGCTGCTACCAGTTCCGCGTCACGCGCAACAGCGATCTGTTCGTGGACGAGGAGGAAATCAAGAACCTGCGTCTGGCCGTGCAGGGCGAGCTGCCGCAGCGCCATTTCGGCGACGCCGTGCGCCTCGAGGTGGCCGACAACTGTTCGGAGATCATGGCCGATTTCCTGCTGCAGCAGTTCGCGCTGGACCCCCATGATCTCTACCGCGCGCCGGGTATCGTGAACCTCGTGCGGCTGATGCAGGTCCCGGATCTCGTTGACCGCCCCGACCTGAAATATCCGCCCTTCAAGACCGGCCTGCCCAGGGTGCTGGCCAAAGGCTATGACATCTTCGCCAGCATCCGCAAGCAGGACGTGCTGTTGCATCACCCCTACCAGTCGTTCAACCCGGTGATCGATTTCCTCGAGCAGGCAGTTGACGACCCGCAGGTGGTGGCGATCAAGATGACGGTCTACCGCACCGGCACCGACTCCATCCTCATGGAACAGTTGCTGCGCGCCGCTCGGCAGGGCAAGGAAGTTACGGTCGTGGTCGAACTGATGGCGCGCTTCGACGAGGAGGCCAATCTCAACTGGGCCACCCGGCTGGAAGAAGTCGGCGCGCATGTGGTCTATGGCGTGTTCGGCTACAAGACCCACGCCAAGATGCTGCTGGTGGTGCGCCGCGAGGAAAGCGACAAGGGCAGCGCGCTGCGGCGCTACATCCATCTCGGCACCGGCAACTATCATCCGCGCACCGCCAGGCTATACACCGAT
>PNJM01000088.1 GCA_013821865.1 Rhodocyclaceae bacterium | reverse complement strand
CCCTCGAGCAGACACCGCCCGAGCTGGGCGCCGACATCGCCGAAAAAGGCATGGTGCTGACCGGCGGCGGCGCGCTGCTGCGCGACATCGACCGGCTGCTCATGGAAGAGACGGGCCTGCCGGTGATCGTTGCCGACGACCCGCTCACCTGCGTGGTGCGCGGCTCCGGCATCGCGCTGGAGAAGATGGACACGCTCGGGAGCATCTTTGCGAGCGAATGAGCAGAAAGCTTCGAGTTTCGGGTTGCAGGTTTCCAGTTGAACACTGCGGCGGCCGGAACTCCAAACCCGCAACCCGCAACCCGTAGCCGAGCGTAGCTCGATGTCCGTCGTAGGTCACCAGCCGCCACCATTCTTCAAGCGCGGCCCGGCGCCGCTGACGCGCCTCGCCTTTTTCGTCACTCTCTCCCTGGCGCTCCTGGTGCTCGATCTCAGGTTCCGCTATCTGGAAGTGGCGCGTCAGGGGGTGGCCTTCGTCCTCTACCCGGCGCAGCGCGCCGCCTATGCGCCGGTGGAACTGTTCGACCACATCGGCGATTATTTCACCAGCCTTGCCGCTTTGCAGCAGGACAACGCCCAGCTCAAGCGCAAGGAGCTGGAGGCGGCAAACTGGCTGATGCGCCAGCAGCACCTCGAACTGGAGAACCAGCGCCTGCGCCAATTGCTGGACATGCAGGCGCGCCAGCCGGTGCCGGCCAGGCTGGCGGAGATCATCTACACGGCGCGCGATCCGTTCTCGCGCCGTGTCATCGTAGACAAGGGCACGCAGCAGGGCATCGCCGCCGGGCAGGCGGTGGTGGATGAGGCAGGCGTCATCGGCCAGGTGACGCGCACCTATCCCCTGCAAAGCGAAGTGACCCTCATCACCGACAAGAACCAGGCGGTGCCGGTGCAGATCGTGCGCAACGGCCTGCGCGCCGTATTGTTCGGCGCCTCGGGCGGGCAACTGGAATTGCGCTTTCTCGCCGCCAATGCCGACGTCGTTCCAGGCGATCTCGTCGTCACCTCCGGACTCGACGGCATCTACCAGGCAGGCCTGCCGGTCGCCAAGGTGGTGAGGGTGGACCGCGACGCCGCCTACACCTTCGCCCGCATCCTGTGCGAGCCCGCCGCCGGCGTGGAGAGGCACGGCCAGGTGCTCATCCTCGGCTCGCGCGGGTCGCTGCCCCCGCAGATCGAGGAGGCCGAGGCCCGTGACAAGCCGGCCAAGACCAGGAAAGGCAGAAAAAGAGAATGAGCCAGCCGACCCACAGTTCGCGCCGCATCCTGCTCCCGGTCAGGCAGTGGTTCATCGTGTTCACCCTGCTGCTTGCGCTGTTCCTCAGCCTCATCCCGCTCGGCCACGCCATCGGCATTCCCGACTGGGTGGCGCTGGTGCTCGCTTTCTGGAGCGTGCGCGAGCCGCTGCGCGTCGGCATGGGTGCGGCTTTCGTGCTCGGCGTGCTGATGGATGTCGCTGCCGGCAGCGTCATGGGCCAGCATGCCCTGGCCTACCTCCTGCTCACCTACGGTGCGTCATCGCTGTCGCGCCGCGTACTGTGGTTTCCCCTTGGCCAGCAGGCGCTGCACATCCTGCCCATGCTGCTGGCAACGCAGATCGTCATGGTCGTCACCCGGCTCGTCGGCGGCGCCGACTTCCCCGGCTTCGGCTATTTCCTCGGCAGTTTCACCGGGGCCCTGCTCTGGTATCCGCTCACTTTTGTCCTCCTGTTGCCGCAATACCAGCCGATCGAGAAGGATGAGAACAGGCCTATTTAATTCAGTTTCGGGTTGCATGGAACCGGACAACTCGGAACCCGAAACCCGAAACTCGCAACCGCCGAAGGCCCATGCACCCCGCTGAGTTCAGGAACCCGGAGCAGGACCTGCAGCGCTTCCAGCGGCGCCTGGCGATAGCCGGCGGCCTGGTGCTGTTCGCCTTCGCGCTGCTTTTCGCGCGCTTCTTCTGGCTGCAGGTGGTCCAGCACGAGTATTTCCGGACGCGCGCCGAAGACAACCGCATCTCCCTGGTGCCCGTCGTGCCCAACCGCGGCCTGATCGTCGACCGTGCGGGCATGGTGCTGGCGCGCAACTATTCCGCCTACACCCTGGAGATCACTCCGGGCAAAGTGGCCGACCTGGAAGCCGCCATCAACGAGCTGGCGAAAATCGTCGACATCCAGCCCAAGGACCGCAAGCGCTTCCGCAGGCTGCTGGAGGAGAGCAAGAACTTCGAGTCGCTGCCGATCCGCACGCGCCTCACCGACCAGGAGGTGGCGCGCTTCATCGCGCAGCGCTTTCGCTTTCCCGGCGTGGACATCAAGGCGCGCCTGTTCCGCCAGTATCCGTACGGCGATCTGGCCTCGCATGCCATCGGCTACATCGGCCGCGTGAACGACCGCGATCTGGAGGCGATCGAGAAGCGGGACGCCGAGGACAACTACCGCGGCACCGATCACTTCGGCAAGACCGGGCTGGAGCAGAAATACGAATTCGACCTGCATGGCCAGACCGGCTTCGAGCAGGTCGAGGTGGACTCGGGCGGCCGCGCCGTGCGCGTGCTGGCGCGCACCGCGCCGGTGCCCGGCGACAACCTGGTGCTCACGCTGGACATGAAGCTGCAGCAGGTGGTGGAAAAAGCCTTCGGCGCGCGCCGCGGCGCGCTGGTCGCCATCGATCCCTCGACGGGCGGCGTTCTCGCCCTGGTGTCCATGCCGGGCTACGACCCCAACCTGTTCGTCGACGGCATCGCCTCGCAGGACTGGGACGTGCTCAATACCTCGGAGGACAAGCCGATGGTGAACCGCGCACTGAACGGCGCCTACCCGCCCGGTTCGACCTTCAAGCCCTTCATGGCTCTCGGCGCCCTGGAACTGGGCAAGCGCACGCCGCAGCAGACGATCTCCGATCCGGGCTTCTTCAATTTCGGCGGGCACCTCTTCCGCGACGACAAAAAGGGCGGCCACGGCCTGGTCGACATGTACAAATCCATCGTCCATTCCTGCGACACCTACTACTACGTGCTGGCCAACGACATGGGCATCGACAACATCTCGAACTTCATGCGTCAGCTCGGCTTCGGCCAGCGCACCGGCATCGACATCGAGGGGGAGTCGGAAGGCGTGCTGCCCTCGCAGGAATGGAAGAGAAAGCGCTTCAGGAAGCCGGAGCAGCAGAAGTGGTATGCCGGCGAGACGATTTCCATCGGCATCGGCCAGGGCTACAACGCCTACACGCCGATCCAGCTGGCGCAGGCGACGGCGGCCGTGGCCAACGACGGCGTGATGTACCGGCCGCACCTCGTCAGGCACATCGAAAACATCAGGACCGGCGAGCGGCGCGTCATCGAGCCGCAGCCGCTGCGCGTCCTTCCGCTCAAGCCGGCCAACGTCGAGGTCATCAAGCAGGCCATGGTGGGCGTGAACAAGGAAGGCACCGGCGCGCGCGCCTTCGCCGGGGCCGAGTATGTTTCCGCCGGCAAGACCGGCACGGCCCAGGTATACAGCCTGAAGGGAGAGAAATACGTCGCAGGCAAGGTGAAGGAGCGCCTGCGCGACCATGCCCTCTTCATCGCCTTCGCGCCGGCGGACAGGCCGAAAATCGCGCTGGCGGTGCTGGTCGAGAACGGCGGCTTCGGCGCCCAGTCGGCGGCGCCCATCGCGCGCCAGGTGCTCGACTACTATCTGCTCGGCAAGCTGCCCAAGGAGCCGGCGCCGGCCGACGATGAGGTGGACGAGGATGACTAGTGTATTTAGTCCGCGTGAGCTGTGGCGCCGCCTCGTCGCTCCCATCGACCCTGCGCTGATGCTGATCGTCGGGCTGCTGCTGGGGTACGCCCTGCTGGTGCTGGCGAGCGCGTCGTCCGACAGGCTGAACACCCAGCTCATCAACCTCGGGGTGGCCCTGGTGGTGATGCGCATCGCGGCGCAGATTCCCCCGCAGCGCCTGATGCACCTGGCCCTGCCGCTTTACATCGGTGGCCTGCTTCTGCTCGTTGCGGTAGCCCTGTTCGGTGACGTCACCAAGGGCGCCCGGCGCTGGCTCAATCTCGGCTTTATGCGCATCCAGCCCTCGGAGATCATGAAGATCGCCATGCCGCTCATGCTCGCCTGGTATTTCCAGAAGCACGAGGCCCTGCTGCGCTGGAAGGAATACGTCTTCGCCGCTCTGATCCTCGCCGCGCCAGTGGCGCTCATCGCCAGGCAGCCGGACCTCGGCACCGCTATTCTGGTTCTCGCGGCGGGCTTCTACGTGATCTTCCTTGCCGGCCTCAGCTGGAAGGTTCTCGCCACGCTGCTCCTCGGCGGGCTTGCCAGCCTGCCCGTGCTGTGGTCGCTGCTGCACGACTACCAGCGCAACCGCATCCTCACGCTCCTCGATCCCGAGGCGGATCCGCTGGGCAAGGGTTTTCACATCATCCAGTCCACCATCGCGGTCGGCTCGGGCGGCATTCTCGGCAAGGGCTGGGGCAACGGCACGCAGACCCACCTCGAATTCATTCCCGAGCGGCACACCGACTTCATCTTCGCCGTGTTGTCGGAAGAGTTCGGTTTGATTGGCAACACTTTCCTCCTCGCTCTCTATGCGCTGCTCATCGGCCGCGGCCTGATGATCGCCGGCAACGCGCCGACGCTCTTTTCCCGGCTCATGGCCGGCAGCATCACGCTGATCTTCTTCACCTATGCTCTTGTGAACATGGGCATGGTGAGCGGCGTGCTGCCCGTGGTGGGCGTGCCGCTGCCCTTCGTCAGCTACGGCGGCACGGCGCTGGTGACGCTGTTCCTCGGCGTGGGCATACTGATGAGCATTCACAAGAACCGGATGCTGGTCCAGAAATGAGTTGCGGGTTTCGAGTTGCGGGTTTCGAGTTCGGCTTTGCGACCGCGCTTGCGCTGCTGCTTCTCGCCGCCTGTGGTTCGCAGCCGCCGCGGCAGATTGAGCGGGATGAAACCGTGGCGCCGCCTGCCGCCGCCAGGCCGGCGCCGCAGAAGCCGGCTTATGTGCTGAAGCGCGGCGGCGGCTTCTACCAGGACGACGGTCCCGGCGACAACGCGCCGGACAATCTCGATGCCATTCCGGACGCCGAGCCGAAGATCGAGCCGCTGCACCGCTTCGCCAACAATCCATACTCGGTGCTCGGCCGCGATTATGTTCCCATGAAAGAGGTCAGGCCCTACAAGGCGCGCGGCATCGGCAGCTGGTACGGGCGCAAGTTCCACGGACAGAAGACATCCAGCGGCGAGCCCTACGACATGTACGGCATGAGCGCGGCACATCCGACGCTGCCGATTCCCAGCTACGCGCGGGTAACGAATGTCGCCAGCGGCAAATCGGTGGTGGTGCGGGTGAACGACCGCGGCCCGTTCCTCCATGACCGCATCATCGATCTCTCCTATGCCGCAGCCTGGAAGCTGGGCTACGTCGGCAGCGGCAGCGCCCTGGTCGAAGTGGAGAGCGTGGCGCCGGGTGAAACATTGTTTGCCGCGGCATCCTCACCGAAATCAGCGGGACCGCCATCTCCCACGTCAGCGAGCGATCCCATTGCCGAGATTGCCGTCGTGCCGGAGAAACCGCCGCTGCTGCCGGCGGTGCGCGAGTTGCGCGGCACGTTCCTGCAACTCGGCGCCTTCGGCAATCAGGACAACGCCGAGAGCTTTCGCGCGCGTCTCTACCAGCAACTGGCGTGGCTGTCCGACACGATTCACATCCACCCCCAGGGCGGCATGTTCCGCCTGCATCTCGGGCCCTATCGCGACATGCAGGAAGCCGGCCGCGTGGCCGAGAAGATCCGCGAGGCGCTCGACCTCAAGCCCTTCGTCGTCCAGCGCTGAGGGGACGGGAGCTCTGTATTCCCGTCTGCCGCGATCCCGATGAGGAGATGTTCCTGCGGGCCGCCGCGGAAGGAAGTGTCGATGCCCTTGTTACAGGAGACGGCGACTTGCTGGCCCTTTCAGGCAGGACCCCGTTTGCCCTCCTGACTCCGGAAGCGCTGAGGCTGCAACTCGGGGGCTGAACCCTCGCGCTATAATTCAAGCCTTTTCCCGGCTTCGTTTCCATGAGAGTTCTTGCTTTTCTGCTTTTCTGTTGCTTCGCTGCGCTGGTCCATGCCCAAGTGCTGCCGCAGGCGCCGACGGTGGCCGCCAGGTCCTGGCTGCTGATCGACTACGCCACGGGCCAGGCTCTGGCCGGCTACAACCCCGACGAGCGCGTCGAGCCGGCCTCGCTGACCAAGCTGATGACGGCCTACCTGGTTTTCTCGGCCCTGAAGCAGAAGGCGCTGCAGCCGGACCAGGCGGTGCCGGTCTCGGAGCGGGCCTGGAAAACGCAGGGCTCGCGCATGTTCATCGAACCGAAGCGCCCCGTGTCGGTAGACGAACTGCTGCATGGCATGATCGTGCAGTCGGGCAACGACGCCTGCGTGGCGCTGGCCGAGGCGGTCGCCGGCGCGGAGGAGAATTTCGTCCAGATGATGAACCGCGAGGCGCAGCGCCTCGGGCTGAAGAACACGCACTTCGCCAACTCCACCGGCCTGTCCGATCCGCAGCACTACTCGACGGCGCGCGACCTGGGCGCGCTCGCCGCGGCGCTGATCCGCGATTTTCCCGAGTACTACCCGCTCTATGCCATCAGGGAATACAGCTACAACAGGATCACCCAGCCCAACCGCAACCGGCTGCTGTGGCTTGACCCCAATGTCGACGGCGTCAAGACCGGCCATACCGAGAACGCCGGCTTCTGCCTGATCGCATCGGCCAAGCGCGGTTCGCGTCGCCTGATCTCGGTGGTGATGGGCACTGTCTCGGATGCGATGCGTGCGCAGGAGTCGCAGAAGCTGCTCAACTTCGGATTCCAGTTCTTCGATGCCGTGCGGCTTTACGAAAAGGGCCAGGTTGTATCTCAACTCAAGGTGTGGAAGGGAGCAGAGAGGCTGGTCAAGGCCGGCTTCCTGGAGGATTTCACGCTGTCCCTGCCCAAGGGCATGGCCGGCAAGATCAAGGCCAGCCTGGTCAGCCAGCAGCCGCTCATGGCGCCGGTGCAGCCGGGCCAGCGCATCGCCACGCTCAAGCTGACGCTCGACGACAAGCCTTATGGTGAATACCCGGTCGTGGCGCTGGAAGCCGTCCCGGTGGCCGGCCTGTTCGGCCGCGCCTGGGACACGATGCGGCTGTGGTTCGAATGATGCAAATCGCCGCAAGGGATGCCCGGAAATGCAGTCGGCCTATCTGAACGGAAGTTTTCTGCCGCTGGCGGAGGCCAGGGTTCCGGTGATGGACCGCGGCTTTCTCTTCGGCGACGGGGCGTACGAAGTGATCCCCGTCTATTCGCGCCGGCCGTTCCGCCTGACCGAACACCTGCGCCGGCTGCAGCGCACGCTCGACGGCATCCGCATCGCCAATCCGCTCAGTGACGCCGGGTGGATGCGGCTGATCGGGGAGATCATTGCGCGCAACGAGCCGGAGGACCAGTCGGTCTATCTGCAGATCACGCGCGGCGCCGACACGAAGCGCAACCACGCCTTCCCTGCGCAGGTTGTGCCGACCGTGTTCATGATGTCCGAACCGCTGGTGACGCCGCCCGCGGCGCAGCGCGAGACGGGCATCGCCGCTGTTTCCGCCGTGGATTTCCGCTGGCTGCGCTGCGACCTCAAGACCACCTCGCTGCTCGCCAACTGCCTGCTGCGCCAGCTGGCGGTGGATGCCGGCTGCGTCGAAACCATCCTGTTTCGCGACGGCTGCATGATCGAGGGCGCGGCGAGCAACATCTTCGCCGTGAGGGACGGCGTGCTGCTGGCGCCGCCCAAGAACCACCTCATGCTGCCCGGCATCACCTACGACGTGGTGCTGGAGCTGGCGGCGGCAAACGGCCTGCGCGCCGAGGTGCGCGATGTTTCCGAAGGCGAGGCTCGCGCCGCCGCCGAGCTGTGGATGACCTCGTCCACCAAGGAAGTGCTGCCGATCACCGTGCTCGACGGCCGGCCGGTCGGAGACGGCAAGCCGGGGCCGGTGTTCCACAAGATGTATGCCTGGTACCAGGACTTCAAAGCCAGGGTGATGCGGAGAGCCTGATCCTCATGGCCGATGAAGAATCGTTGCTGGAATTTCCCTGCGACTTCCCCATCAAGGTCATGGGGCAGCGGCAGGACGGCTTCGCCCAGGCCGTGCTGGAGATGGTGCTTCGCCATGCGCCGGATTTCGACGCGGCGAGCATGGAAATGCGGCCCAGCGCGAAAGGCACCTACATCAGCCTCACCTGCACCATCCGGGCGCAATCGCGCGAGCAGCTCGATGCGCTCTACCGCGAGCTGTCGGGCCATCCTCTGGTTTCGGTAGTCCTGTGAGAGCGGTTGTCGAATCGTCGCTCGCCGTGCGCCGTCTCGGCCGTGCCGAATACGAGCCGACGTGGCGCGCCATGCAGGCCTTCACCGCGCGGCGCGATGCGGGAACCAGGGACGAGCTGTGGCTGGTGGAGCATCCGCCGGTGTTCACCCAGGGCCTGGCCGGTCGTCCCGAGCATTTGCTTTGTGAGACGGGAATACCCGTGGTCAAGATCGATCGCGGCGGCCAGATCACCTACCATGGTCCGGGCCAGGTGGTGGTCTACCTGCTGGTGGATCTGGCGCGGCGCGGCATCAAGGTGCGCGAGCTGGTGTTCCGCATCGAGCAGGCGGTGATCGACTTTCTCGCCGCCCACGGCATCCATGGCGAGCGCTTGGCCGGCGCGCCGGGCATCTATGTCGATGGCGCGAAGATCGCCGCGCTGGGCCTGCGCGTGAAGGGCGGCTGCTGCTATCACGGCGTTGCACTCAACGTGGACATGGAACTCGCGCCGTTTTCGGCGATCAATCCCTGTGGCTATCCCGGGCTCAAGGTGACGCAGTTGCGTGACCTGGGCGTGAAGCTCGACTGGGCCGCGGCTGGTGAACAACTTCTGATGCATCTGACGCGCGAAATTGAGAACTGAGGGAAAGCCGAGAATGTCCGAGCAGAAACCGCACAAGCAGAAGGGCGAGCAGAAGACCGCGCGCATCCCCGTCAAGATCGTGCCCGCCGCGACCCTGAA
>PNJM01000087.1 GCA_013821865.1 Rhodocyclaceae bacterium | reverse complement strand
TCTTCAGCGGGCGCTTGCTGCAGTCCATGCCGGGCTCGCCGAAATCCGCGTAGCGCCACTCGTCGAAGAGGTAGGGGCCGAAGCCCGAGCGCTTGATCGACTTGAGGAACTGCTTGGGGATGATGGCGTCGGTGTCGACGTTGGCGCGGTCGAGCGGGCAGACCAAGCCGTCGAGGGATTTGAAAGCTTTCATGGCGGTTCCTTATTGCTTGCGGATGTCGACGAAGTGGCCGGCGATGGCGGCCGCGGCGGCCATCTCGGGGCTGACGAGGTGGGTGCGCCCGCCGGCGCCCTGGCGCCCTTCGAAGTTGCGGTTGGAGGTGGAGGCGCAGCGCTCGCCCGGGGCGAGGCGGTCGGCGTTCATGGCCAGGCACATCGAGCAGCCCGGCTCGCGCCATTCGAAGCCAGCCTCGGTGAAGATCCTGTCGAGGCCCTCGGCCTCGGCCTGGCGCTTGACCTGGCCGGAGCCCGGCACCACCAGCACCAGCTTCACGTTGGCGGCCTTCTTCCTGCCCTTGGTGAATTTCGCGGCGGCGCGCAGGTCTTCGATGCGCGAGTTGGTGCACGAGCCGATGAAGACCTTGTCCACCTTGATGTCCTGGATCGGCGTGTCGGCCTCGAGGCCCATGTACTGCAGGGCGCGCTCGATGCCGGCGCGCTTCTGCGCATCGGTTTCCCTGGCCGGGTTGGGCACGCGGCCGCCGACCGGCAGCACCTGCTCGGGCGAGGTGCCCCAGGTGACCTGCGGCTCGATCTTCGCGGCGTCGAGCTCGACGACCGAGTCGAACTTGGCGTCGGCGTCGGACTGCAGGGTCTTCCAGTAAGCGACGGCCTTGTCCCAGTTGGCGCTCCCGTTACTCTTGGGCGCGAACTGGCGGCCCTTGAGGTAGGAGAAGGTCTTCTCGTCGGGGGCGACGATGCCGGCGCGGGCGCCGGCCTCGATGGTCATGTTGCAGATGGTCATGCGGCCCTCGACGGAGAGGTCGCGGATGGCCGCGCCGCCGAACTCGACGGCGTAGCCGGTGCCGCCGGCGGTGCCGATCCTGCCGATGATGGCCAGCGCGATGTCCTTCGCCGTCACGCCGGGACTGACTTTTCCGTCGACCTTCACCAGCATGCGCTTCGAGCGCTTCGACACCAGCGTCTGCGTCGCCAGCACGTGCTCGACCTCGGAGGTGCCGATGCCGTAGGCCAGCGCGCCGAAGGCGCCGTGGGTGGAGGTGTGGCTGTCGCCGCACACCACGGTCATGCCGGGCAGGGTGGTGCCGTTCTCCGGGCCGATGACGTGGATGATGCCTTGGTTGGCGTGCTTGAAGGGGAAGTACACCAGGGCGCCGAAATCCTTGATGTTGGCGTCGAGGGTTTCCACCTGCAGGCGCGAGACGGGGTCCTTGATGCCTTCGTCCCAGTGGTCGGTCGGCGTGTTGTGGTCCGGGTTGGCGACGATGCTGGTGGCGCGCCAAGCCTTGCGCCCGGCCAGGCGCAGGCCCTCGAAGGCCTGCGGGCTGGTGACCTCGTGCATGAGGTGGCGGTCGATGTAGAGGAGGCAGGTGCCGTCGGATTCCTCGCGGACGACGTGCGAATCCCAGAGTTTGTCGTAAAGCGTCTTGCCGGCCATGTCGGCTCCTTCGTTTGCAGGTGTTGCTGAAAAGATCTAGCTGCGGCGTTCCTGTTCGCGCACCAGCTTGTACTCAATGGAATCCACCAGGGCGTGCCAGGAGGCGTCGATGATGTCGGTAGACACGCCGATGGTGGTCCAGTTCTCGCGGTGGTCGGTCGATTCGATGAGCACGCGCACCCGGGCGGCCGAGGCCTGGTCGGAATCGAGCACGCGCACCTTGTAGTCGGTCAGGCGGATCTCGCCGATGGCCGGGTAGAAGCGCTCGAGCGCCTTGCGCACGGCCTTGTCGAGGGCGTTCACCGGGCCGTCGCCCTCGGCGGCGGTGATCTCCATCTCGTCGCCGACGCGGATCTTGATCATGGCCGAGGAGTTCATGCCGTTCACCGAGGGCTCGTTCACCATCACCTTGAACTCGACCAGCTCGAAGAAGGGCTGGTACTTGCCGAGCATCTTGCGCACGACGAGCTCGAAGGACTGCTCGGCGGCCTCGAAGTGGTAGCCCTCGTGCTCGAGCTGCTTGAGGCGGTCGATGATCTTCTTCGTCTCGGGCGAGTCCTTGCCGATCTTCGGGTCGACGGCCTGGATGCGGGCGAGCAGCGTGCTGCGGCCGGCGACTTCCGACATCAGCATGCGGCGGCTGTTGCCGACGAGGTCGGGGTCGATGTGCTCGTAGGAGACGGGGTTCTTCACCACGGCGTCGATGTGCATGCCGCCCTTGTGGGCGAAGGCGTCGGCGCCGACGTAGGCGGCCTTCTCGTTGTGCGGCATGTTGGCGATGTCGGAGATCGCGCGCGCCACCGTGGTCAGGGTCGCCATGTTCTGCGGCGGGATGCACTCGAAGCCGAGCTTGAGTTGCAGGTCGGGAATGATCGAGCACAGGTTGGCGTTGCCGCAGCGCTCGCCGATGCCGTTGATGGTGCCCTGCACCTGCGTCGCGCCGGCCTGCACTGCCATGACGGAGTTGGCCACCGCCATCTCGCAGTCGTTGTGGCAGTGGATGCCGACCGGCGTCTTGAATTGCGCGACGACCTTCTTCGTGATGTCGTGGATGACGTCGGGGAAGGTGCCGCCGTTGGTGTCGCACAGGCACAGGCAGTCGGCGCCGGCGTCCGCGGCGGCGGCGAGCGTGGCGAGGGCGTAGTCCGGGTTGGACTTGTAGCCGTCGTAGAAGTGCTCGGCGTCGTAGACCACTTCCTTGCCCTGCTGCTTGAGGTAGCGGATGGTGTCGCCGATCATGCGCAGGTTCTCGTCGAGCTTGGTGCGCAGGATCCCGGTGACCTGGTAGTCCCAGCTCTTGCCGAAGATGGCGACGGCCTCCGTGCCGGCGGCGAGGATCGAGCGCACGTTGCCGTCGTCCTCGGCCTTGACGCCGACCTTGCGCGTGGCGCCGAAGGCGATCAGCCTGGCGTTCTTGAGCTTCATGCCGCGCACGCGCTCGAAGAATTCGAGGTCCTTCGGGTTCGAGCCGGGGTTGCCGGCCTCGATGTAATGCACGCCGAGCGCGTCGAGGCGCTCGACGATCTTGACCTTGTCGTCCACGGAATACGAGATACCCTGCGCCTGGGCGCCGTCCCGCAATGTGGAATCGTAGATGGAAATCCGTTTCATCCCTATATTTTACAGGGAGAAGGGGCCATCCCGCAGCGGTTTACAGAGGGGAAACCAGGCTTTTCCGGGCAGCGCCGCGGCCAGCTCGCCGAGCCGGCGCACCCCCGCCTCGATGGCCGGGGTCCACGGGTTGCCGCAGTTCAGGCGCAGGCAGTTGCGGTAGAGGCCGCTGGGCGAGAAGAGGTCGCCGGGTACGCAGGCGATGTTCTCCTCGGCGGCGCGCTCGAAGAGGAGATTGGTGTCTACCGCGGCGGGCAGTTCCAGCCAGAGCACCAGGCCACCCTGCGGGCGGGTGATGCGCGTGCCCTCGGGGAAATGGCGCGAGACGGCGTCGGCGGTGCGCTCGACCTGCTGCCGGTAGGCGCGGCGCAGCGCGCGCAGGCTGCGGTCGTAGGCGCCGGTCTCGAGGAAGCGCGCGAGCACGTTCTGGGTGATCGGATTGGTTGTCCCACTGACTAGGGTCTTCTGCCGCAGCACCTCGGTGGCGAAGCGGCCGGCGGCGACGTAGCCGCAGCGCAGGGCCGGCGTGATGGACTTCGAGAACGAGGCGCAGAGCATGACGTTGCCGCCGCGGTCGAAGGCCTTGGCCGGCCACGGCCGCCGCTCGCCGAACTGCAGGTCGCCATAGATGTCGTCCTCGATCAGCGGCACGCCGCGCGATTCGAGCAGGCGGACCAGGCGCTTCTTGTCGGCGTCGGAGAGGATGGTGCCGAGCGGGTTGCTGGCGTTGGTGACGAACAGGCAGGCCTTGACGCGGCCGTCGCGCGTGGCGAGGTCGAGGGCGTCGACGGAGAGGCCGCGGCGCGGGTCGGTGGGGATCTCCAGCGCCTTCAGGCCGAGCGACTCGATGAGCTGCAGCATCAGGTAGTAGCTCGGCGACTCGACGGCGACGGTGTCGCCGGGCTTCGTCACGGCGCGCAGGCAGAGGAACATCGCCTCGGTGCAGGAGTTGGTGACGACGATCTCGTCGGCGTCGAGCGGGCCGCCCCAGGCGAGCGAGCGGCGCACCAGCTGGCGCACCAGGGTCGGCTCGTTCATGTCGGTGTGGCTGTTGCTGCGCAGGAGGTTGGGCTGCTGGCGGGCGACGCTCGCGTACAGGCGCTGGATCGCCTTCACCGGCAGCAGCGAGGTGTCCGGCAGCGCCGCGCCGAGCGGCACGACGCCGGGGCGGTTGTTGAGCTGCAGCACGCGGAGGATGCGCTGTGAAATGTCGACCTTCACCGGCCGTGCCGGCGTGCGGCGCGGCTCCGGCTCGGCGCGCGTGAGCGGACGGCGGCGCACGAAGAAGCCGGACTGCGGGCGCGCTTCGACCAGGCCGCGGTCCTCCAGGGTGCGCAGCGCTTGCAGCACGGTGGACACCGAGAGACGCTTATCCTGCGAGAGCGTGCGCACCGAAGGCAGGCGGTCGCCGGGGCCGAGGACGCGCCTGTCGATGAGTCCGGCGAATTCGTCGGCGAGGGTTTCGTAGCGGAGGCTGCGCTCTTCCATGCTGATTCTCCCGATGACCCTGCCATTGTGGGCAGGGCGGGCGGGGGCGAACAGATACAGTTGCGCCCCGCTTCGACCAGCACAGTTTGCCAAAACGCGAAACTGTATTGGTAACAATTTCGCACGGTTGTATCTGTATCGGTAGGGGGTTGAAATCTAGACTGGCTGCATCGCTTCGCAGGAGGCCGCAATGACGACCAGCCACTATTGTCTGCAGCTCAGGCCGATTTCGCTCGCCAGCGGCGAGACCATCGTGCTGGACGACGCCCTGGGCGTCGTCATCGACGCCACGAGCGGCCTGCTCTGGGTGACGGTGTCGGGCGAGCCGGGCGACGTCTTCCTTGCGCCCGGCCAGGGCTATTGCGTGATGGGACGCGGCCGTGTCGTCATCGAGGGTGCGACGAAGTCGCTGAACGAGCTGCGCGTGCACTGTCCGACGGCCTTCCTTTCGGAGCGGGCGCGGCCCTTCCTCGATCGCATGCGGATCTGCACGCTGACCACCGCGCTGCAAGGCTGGCGAGAACTGCCCATCCCCCAGCCCCTTCCCCGCGGGAAGTGGTGACGGTGGTTCAGCCGCTGCGCGGCTTCCATGTTGCTACGGCTTGACGACGACCGGCGTGCCGTCGGTCACCAGGTTCCAGATCTCCTCGATGTCGGCGTTGTCGACGGCGATGCCGCCGGTGGTCCAGTCGCTGCCCTTCAGGGCGACGGCGAGCGGGCCGAGCCAGTCGGGCGTGCCGTGCAGCTGCAGGCCGCCGCCGGCGTGCTCGGCCGCCGAGGGCGCCTGGCGAACGAGGCGCAGGGCGAGGTGGTTGGGGCTCTTCGGGTTGCGCCCGGCGATCACATAGCGGCCGGCCGGCGCGCTGCCCTCGCCGCCGAGCGAGACGCGGTAGCTGCGCACGACGCGGCTGCGGCCCATCAGCGTCAGGCGGCGGCGCGTCTTGTCGACGACGAGCTTGTCCACCCGCGGCACCAGGATCGGCCGCGGGTAGCCCGAGTTGTCGTCGAAGGCGCGCGTGTTGGCGAGGGCGACGGAGAAGCAGAGGGCGGATGCGTTTTTCATGTGATGGCTCCTTTCAGATCGCTTTCGCGGTGACGACGTAGCGCAGCGGCCCGCCGGCGCGCAGGGCGTCGAAGGGGTAGCAGGTGATCAGCGTGAGGCGCGTCTCGCCTGGCAACTGCGCCAGCACGCGGGTTTCCGACTTGTCGACGATCTCGGCGCCGGTGACGCGGTAGCGCCGTGTCACGGCGGCTGACTTTTGGTTCCGGCGTAACGCCTGCTCCGCAGGCATTAGCCTCCACCGAAACGCTGAAGCGTTTTCAACCACGATCTCCTCGCCTTGATGCAGCTCGCGCAGGAAGGCGAAGTGGGTGTCGCGGTGGGCGCCGATGACGCTATTGCCGGAGTCACCCGGCAGCGGCGTGCCGAAGACGTGGCCGGGGCCGAAGGCGATGCTGCGGCCGTTGGCGCCGGCCAGCACGTAGCGCTCGATGTCGCGGCCGGGCACCGTGATGCGCGCCACCGGCCAAGTGTCGGCCCAAGGCCAGGGCTTGGCCTGCGCCTCGCCTTCGAGCGTGCGCGCCCAGGCCTGCTTGATGAGCACCTGCGCCAGCCAGGCTTTGGCCTGGATGTAGCCGCCTTGGCCGAGTTGCCAGAGGGCGATGGTGAAGGCGGCGAGGGCGGCGGCGTAGAGGAGGCGGGTTGACCATCGCGGCCGGTAGGCCGCTCCTACAGTCCTCACGGGCTGCATTGCGGCGGGCCAGGCACATTCCACCCCGAGCGGCCAGTCATATTGCTGTTGTTGTGGGAGCGGCCTACCGGCCGCGAATAAGCGAGCTTTCATCTCAGCGGCTCCTCAAGGCAAGCGGCTGCCGGCGCGCGGTGAGGTACAAGCCGATCGCCAGCAGCAGGGTAAGGAATCCGGCCAGCAGGTTCCACAGCGAATCCGTGGCGCCTTGCGGCAGTTCGCCGAAGACCTTGTCGTATTCCCAGCCTTCCGGCAGGTTGGTCGGAATCGCGCCGGACTTGAGGTCTTCCTCGCTCGGCCGCGCCGGCGTCTTGTCCACCGCGACGAGGCTGGTGTACTTGCTCACCAGGTGGTGGGCGAGGGCGATGTCGACGACGGCGTCGCGCACTTCCTCTTCCTTGCCGCCGTCGCGCAGGCTGTCGATGTGGGAGGCGATCTTTTCGCGCGCCCACAGCACGCCCATGCCTTTACCGGTTCGCGCGTCGGCGAACGGCAGCGTCGCCTGCCAGGGCGCGTCGCCGCGCAGGCCGGAGAGGCGGATCTCGCCGTCGGCTTTGTCGAGCAGGGCGGAGACGACGATGGGCTCGCCCAGGTACAGGTCCGGCACGCGCTTCGGCCAGGCTTCGACCGCGCCGGGCCAGGCGATGTCGACGCCCTTCAGCACCGGCGACTCGAGCTTGGCGAAGAGGCTGCCCATCTTCTCCTTCACTTCCTCGATCTTGCCGATGTAGGTGAAGGTGCCGCGGCCGGTCTGCGCGGCCTTGCCCATGAAGTGGCTGTTGGGCGCCGAGCCGATGCCGACGGTGAACAGGCGCGAGTCGCCGAGCTTGTCCTTGATCAGCTTGAACAGGCCATCCTCGTTGCCGACGGCGCCGTCGGTGAGGAAGATCACCTGGCGCACGCGGCCGGGGTTCTCACGGCCGTTCAGCGCGAGGTTCAACGCCAGCGCCATCTCGGTGCCGCCCTGCGCCTGCAGCTTGCGCACCCAGCGCACGGCGTTCTCGCGGTGGGCGGCGCTGGCCGGGCGCGCGTCGGGATACAGGGCTTTCGCGTAGGAGTTGAATTCGATGACGTTGAAGCTGTCCTGCTCGGCGAGGCGCGAGACGGCGAGCTCGAGCGCCTCTTTCGCCTGGGCGATGGAGCTGCCGGACATGGAGCCGGAGGTGTCGATGACGAAGATCACTTCGCGCGGCAGGCGGGCGGCGGCGACCTCCTTCGCCGGCGGCATGACCATGAGCAGGGCGTAGCGCTTGTCACCTTTCTGCTCGGTGAACAGCGCCGCCTGCGGGGCATGGCTGGCCGCCGGCGTCCACTTGAGTTCGAAATCCTTGTTGGCCGGCACGCTGCCTGCGGCCAGTTCGACGATGCGGCCGCCGCCTTCGCTCTCGCGCATCGTGATCGGGTGATAGGGGCTGTCGACGCGGGCCAGCGGCACGCCGGCATCGAGCACGACCTTCAGGCGCACCGGGTTGCCCGGCGCGTGATGGACGGGGTTCAGCACCGGCGGGGTGATGCGCGCGGCGTCGGGCACCTGATTGTTCGGGATGTAGCGCGGGCCGACCACCATGGGGAAGCGCAGGCTGAAGCTGCCTGAATCATATTTGAGGGTCTGCTGGTATTCGATCTCCACGACGATCTCGCCGCGCGGCGGGATGTTGGCCACGCTCGTCGTGAAGAGGTTCGGCCGCTCCTGCTCGACTAGGGCGGCGCGCTGGCCCGACGACCTGGCCTGCTCGTACTGGGCGCGTGCGGCCTGGCGCTCCTTGATGTCGCCCTCGATGATGCGGCGGCCGACCTTCATGCGCATGTGGTCGACTGCGGCGTTCTCCGGCAGCGGGAAGACGTAGATGCCTTCGAACCAGGCATCGTAGGGGTTGCGGTAGGTCTGCCTGACGACCGCGCGGGCGACGATGCCGGAGACCCTGATCTCGGCCTCCGTCGCCACCGCCGGCACGGCGAGGGTGCTACCCTCGCTCTTGAGCAGCAGCGTGCCCTGCTGCACCTGGGCAGGCTTCATCGGCATGAGTTCGGCCGCCTGGGCGTCGTGCGCCAGCAGCAGGACCACGCCGCCCAGCGCCACCGCGGTGGCCAGGCCGATGCCGAAGGCCAGCACGACGTAGGCGATGAGATCGAGGACGGCCAGCCGGTTCCCGGTTTTTGCGCCTTCCCACAGGGTGTTCATTTTGCATCTCCCTTGCAGATCGAACGACGTCCGTTCGCAGGATCGATTCAAGCGAACAAGTCGGGCAGGGAGCGGGTGCGATTCGGGCAGAGCGGCGAAGAATTGTGGCAAGAAAATGGCAATTGAAATCCCGGTGCGCCACATGCCGGGGTTTTCGGTATAGTCCGCCGCATGCCGAGACGCATCGCCATCGTCGAGGACGAAGCCGCCATCCGCGCCAACTACGCGGAGGCGCTGGCGCGCCAAGGGTACGAGGTCGCCGCCTACGCCGGTCGGCCCGAGGCCCTGGCGGCGTTCCGCGCACGGCTGCCCGACCTGGCGGTGATCGACATCGGCCTCGGCGACGAGCCGGAGGGCGGCTTCGAGCTGTGCCGGGAACTGCGGGCGCTTTCGCCGCGCCTGCCGATCATTTTTCTGTCCGCGCGCGACGGCGATTTCGACAT
>PNJM01000086.1 GCA_013821865.1 Rhodocyclaceae bacterium | reverse complement strand
GGCGACCGGGGTGGCGTCGCTGCTCCAGGCGACGCCTGCCCTGTTCGCGCTGCTCAAATATGCCGGTGCCGCCTATCTGGCCTGGATGGGCATCGGCCTGCTGCGCGCGGCGCGGGCGATCTGGCGCGAGGGCGTCGCGGACAGTGGCGGACAGCCTCCGCTCGACGCGGCGCGCCCCTTCCATACCGCCCTGTTCATCAGCTTGATGAACCCGAAGGCGATCCTGTTCTTCGTTTCCTTCTTCATCCAGTTCGTCGATCCGGGCTACGCCTTTCCGGCGCTGTCCTTCGCCATACTCGGCGCCATCGTCCAGATCGTCAGCGCGCTCTATCTGTCGGTGCTGATCTTCGGCGGTGCCCGCCTGGCACAGCAGTTCCGCAGCCGGCGCAGGCTCTCGGCCGGTGCGACCGGCGGAGTGGGCGTCTTGTTCATCGGCTTCGGCGCCAAGCTCGCCAGCGCAACACTGAATTGAAATCCTCAGGATGCGCCGGGCAGGACGACGACAGGCGAAGCTTATTCGTAGCCGCCCTCACTCGGCATTCAGGGCCGAGGCGACGAAGGTCTGGCGACGCTGGGCCAATGCCGCCCTGCCTTGTGTCAATTTGCCGACGGCGAGGACTCGCGCTATCGCTGTTATCATCGCCGCTCCGGCATGCCCTTTTGCGCGCACCATTGCCATCGTCGTCCGCCATGACCGAACTCTGGAACGAACTGCGTCCGAAATTCGAATTCTTCTCCCGCCCCTTCCCGCACGAGGCCGTGGCGCTGGCCTGCCTCCACCGCGAGGAGGTGGCGCCCCGCCTGATCGCCGTGCTGGAGGCCATCGCCGACAATCCGGAGCCGGCGCGCGACGGCGAATACCTGCTGCATCTCTATGCCATGCACCTGCTCGCCGCCTGGCGCGACGCGCGCGCCTACCGGCCGCTGGCGAGGCTCGGCCGGCATAGCGAGAAGACGGTCGAAGACCTGATGGGCGATGTGACCACCGAATCCTACGGTCGCTGCCTGGCCTCGGTGTGCGACGGCGACCTCGCGCCGCTCAAGGCCCTGGCCGGGGACGCCGGCGCCTCATTCTGGGCGCGCGGCGCGGCGCTGGAAGCTATGGGGGTACGTGTGCTCGAAGGCGACGGCGACCATGCGGCGCTGACGACCTATCTCGGCGAGTACGGCGACGCCGAGGCGGCGCGCCTGCGCGCTCCCGGCGCGACGATTCAGGACCTGGAAATCCTCGACAGCATCGTCAACGTCGCCACCGATATCGGTGCATCGGCGCTGCTGGAGCGGATTCGGGGCTGGTTCGCGGAGGGCCTGCTCGATGTCACGGTGGCTGACCAGCGTTGGGTCGAGCGACATATCGTCCAGTCCTTCGACCAATGCCGGGAACGTCTTGGCTTGAAGCGGCGCGGTTATGTGCGCGACGTTGCCCAGGAAATGGCATGGTGGGCGGGCTTTTCCGAAGAGGACGGCTCGCCTGACGATGAGCCTGACGATGATTACGAAAGCGGCTACGGCCTCACGCCGGACACCTACGTCCGCCCCGGCCCGAAGATCGGCCGCAACGACCCCTGTCCCTGCGGCAGCGGCAAAAAATACAAGAAGTGCCACGGAGCGGACGCGTAGCCATGCTGACCTATCCCCACATCGATCCCGTCGCCTTTCATCTCGGCCCGGTTTCGGTGCACTGGTACGGGCTGATGTACCTCGCCGGCTTCGTCGCCTTCGTCGCGCTGGGGCGGTGGCGCATCGCGCGCCGGCCCAACCTGAAGTGGACGGCGAAGGACATCGACGACCTGCTATTCTACGGCGTGCTGGGCGTGATCCTCGGCGGGCGGCTGGGGCAGGTGCTGTTCTACGAACCGGCGCACTACCTGGCGAACCCGCTGGAAATCCTCGCCGTCTGGAAGGGCGGCATGTCCTTTCACGGCGGCTTTCTCGGCGTGCTGGCGGCGATGATCCTCTTTGCCCGCAAGCGCAAGCTGACCTGGCCGGCGGTGACGGATTTCATTGCGCCGCTGGTGCCGCCGGGACTGGGCTTCGGCCGCATCGGCAACTTCATCAACGGCGAGCTGTGGGGCCGCGCCGCCGATCCGTCCCTGCCGTGGGCGATGGTATTTCCGCATGTCGACAGCGTTGCCCGCCATCCCTCGCAGCTCTACCAGGCCTTCCTCGAAGGCGTGGTGCTGTTCGCCGTGCTGTGGTGGTTCTCCGCGAAACCGCGCGCCACGGGCGCGGTTTCGGGCATGTTCCTGATCGGCTACGGCGTCGTGCGCTTTGTCGCCGAGTTCTTCCGCGAGCCGGACGCCGGCATCTTCGGCCTGAGCTACACGGTGAGCATGGGCCAGTGGCTCTCGCTGCCGATGATCGCCGCGGGCATCGCGCTGCTGGCCTGGAGCGGCAGGCGGATGTCCGGTCGATAGCGCTATGGCAGAGTGAAATAGAAGGTGGCGCCCTCGCCGGGGGCGGCCTCCGCCCAGATTTCGCCGCCGTGGCGCTCGACGATGCGCTTGACGATGGCCAGACCGACGCCGGTGCCGGGGAATTCCTTGTCGTTGTGCATGCGCTGGAAGACGCCGAACAGTTTGCCGGCGTAGGCCATGTCGAAGCCGGCCCCGTTGTCCCGGACATAATAGGTACCGCTGCGCAATGCGGGATCGAAGCCGATCTCCACCCGCGGCTGCCCGCGCCTGGCGGAGTACTTGAGCGCGTTTCCGATCAGGTTGGCCCAGACCTGCCGCAGCATGGCGGCATCGCCGCTGATCGGCGGCAGATCGTCTATGGCCACCGCGGCCAGCGGATACTCGTCGTGCAGCTCGTCCAGGGTCTGGCGCGCCAGTTCCGCCATGCCGACTTGCTGCCTATTCGGTTCCGTGCGCGCCACACGCGAGAACTCCAGCATGTCGTCGATGAGCTGTCCCAGGCGGGCGGCGTTGTGCATGACCCGGCCCATGTGCTGCCGACCCTCCGGCGTCAGCCGGTCGTGCTCGGTTTCCAGCAGGATCTGGGCGAAGCCATTGATGGCGCGCAGCGGCGCGCGCAGGTCGTGCGAGACCGAGTAGGAAAACGACTCCAGGTCGCGATTGGCGCGCTCCAGCGCCGTGGTGCGCTCGGCCACCCGCTGTTCCAGGCTTTCATTCAACGCACGGATTTCCTCTTCCGCGCGCTTGCGTCCGGTGATGTCCTCCTGGAGGGAGAGGAAATGCACGATGTGTCCTTGCGCATCGACCACCGGCTGGATGCTGGCCGCTTCCCAGTACAGGCTGCCGTCCCTGCGCCGGTTGCGCAGCTCGCCGCGCCAGGTGCCGCCGCTCGTGATGGTGCGCCACAGGCGTCGATATTCCTCCGCCGATGTTTCGCCCGACTTGAGGATGCGCGGATTGCGGCCGATCAGTTCTCCGGCAGAGTAACCGCTCGCCTGGCAGAAGTGCGGATTGACGTATTCGATGTTGCCGTTGATGTCGGTGATAGCGATCGAAACCGGGCTTTGCTCCACCAGGCTGCGGAACTTGGCCTCGCTCTCGCGCAGGGCCAGTTCGACCTCGCTGCGCTGTTCAACCTCGGCCAAGAGCTGCCGGGTGCGCTGCGCCACTTCCGCCTTCAGGCGCTCGGGCTGATGCAGCAGGATGAAGGCGGTTGCCGCGGCGAGCAGGCTGGCCAGAACCGCCAGCACTGCGGGGAGCGCCACATCGGGCGCCGTGAGCCAGCCGGCAGCCGGTTCCAGGCTGAGCACCCACTCGCCGTTGGGCACGGCGAAGCGGTGGTCGACCGGGCTTTCCAGCGCCGCCGGGGAAGACTCGGCGAACACCTGTCGCCGGCCGCCGTCGGGGTGAATGCGCCAGAGCTTGTAGGCGTAGCCCTGCCGCGCCAGTTCCGCCGTGCCGCTCTCGCGCAGCAGATCGGACAGATGCATCAGGGCCGTCGTGAAGCCCCAGAAGCGTTCGGCGCCGTCCTCGTCCGCCAGGAACACCGGATGCCGGCCGATGACCGCCGTGCCGCCCTGGATCAGATCGATTGGCCCGGCGAGCGTGAGGCGCTTGGTTTCCACCGCCAGGAAGGCCTCCCTGTTGCGGCGAGGATCGGCGAGCAGGTCGTGGCCGATGGACTTTTCGTTGCCGGCGAGGGGGTGGCTGTTGCGGATGACGCCCTGCGGGGCGAGCTGCAGGGCGCTGACCCGATGGTAGAGGGGAAGCATCTCGGCGGCGAGCGCGTCGAAGTCGGCGATCCTGCCGCGGCCCTGGCGCAACAGCGCCGCCAGGGCGTAGGTGGCCGAAATGCCGCCCTCGATGCGCTCGGTCAGGGTGTTGCCGAAGCCGGAAGCCTGCGCCAGGGCCGCCTGCTTTCGTTCTGCGACCAGGCTGCGTTCGATCTGGCTGACGAGGTAAGCCGCGGCGCCGAGCGCGGCGGCGAACACGGCCAAGGACAGCAGCAGGGGTCGGCTGATCTGGCTTTTCATAGGCTCACTCGCTGGAGAGGGCACTATATCCGATCCGGGCGCGGCCTGTTCGATGCGTCGCGATGGCGTTGCGTTGCGCGTGATCCGGCTCGATAATCCATGACGGCAACTTCAGCGGAAAGGAGCGTCAAACATGGCCAAGGGGGCGTTGGCACAGGGCATTTCGCGCGTGCGGTCCCTGCTCGGCGGACGGGCCGAGCCACCCGCTCCGCGCCTGCCGCCCAAGCAGGCGGAGAAGCTGCGCGCCCAGTTGAGGGAGTGCGCCGCCGGCACCGGCGGGGAAGTCTCGGCGCGCATGCGGGCCGCCAGGCTGGGCGAGAGCTACCTGCAGCTCGATGATGCCGGGCGGCACGAATTCCTGCGGCTGATCGCCCTCGAGTTCGGCCCCGATCCGAAGGCGGTGGCGGAGGCCCATGCCAGCTATCAGCGCGCCGCCGGCACGCCGGAGCAGTGGGATGCGGAAGCCGCGCTGCGCACGGCGCTGCGCTCCTCGCGCATCCGCATCCTGACCCAGTTCAACGCCCTGCCGCAGGGCGTCAAGTTCCTGGTGGACATGCGGACCGACCTCTTGCGCTACCTGGAGCACGACGCCGAACTGGCCGTGCTCGACCGCGAACTGGAGGCGCGCCTGACCGCCTGGTTCGACGTCGGCTTCCTGGAACTGCAGCGCATCACCTGGAACTCGCCGGCGGCGCTGCTGGAGAAGCTCATCAAATACGAGGCGGTGCATGAGATCCGCTCCTGGACCGACCTGCGCAACCGGCTCGATTCGGACCGCCGCTGCTACGCCTTCTTCCACCCGCGCATGCCGATGGAACCGCTCATCTTCGTCGAGGTGGCGCTGACCGGCAGGCTCGCCGACAGCATCCATCCGCTGCTCGACGAGGCCGCGCCCGTGTTCGACGCGCACCGCGCCGACACGGCGATCTTCTATTCCATCTCCAACACGCAGAAGGGCCTGCGCGGCGTCTCCTTCGGCAACTTCCTGCTGAAGCGCGTCATCGACGACCTGAAGCGCGATTTCCCGCGCCTGAAGACCTTCGCCACCCTCTCCCCCATGCCGCAGTTCGCCGCCTGGCTGAAGCGCAACCCGGAAGCGGGCGCCGATATCGATCTGGAGATCAGCCAGCTGGCGGCGGGGGCATGGATCCAGGACAAGGCGCTGGCGCGCCGGCTGCGCGATCCGCTGGAGCGGCTGGCGGCGCGCTACCTGACCGGGGCGAAGAGCGACGACAAGCCTTTCGACCCGGTCGCGCGCTTCCATCTCGGCAACGGCGCGCGCATCGAGCGCATCAACTGGCTGGCGGACACGTCGGCCAAGGGCTTGAAACAGTCCTTCGGCCTGATGGTGAACTATCTCTACGACCCGGATGCCATCGAGGAAAACGTGGAAGCCTTCGCCGGCGAAGGCAGGATCGTCGCCTCGGCGGCGGTCAGGCGCATGGCGAAGCGCTAAGATTCGCTTTTTTCAGTGGAGCGAAGGATGAGCCAGAAACCCTTCAGGATTCTCGGGCTGCAGCAGATCGCCATCGGCGGTTCGTCGAAGGACCGCCTGCGCAGGCTGTGGGTGGAGTTGTTCGACGCGAAAGTCACCGGCCATTTCGTCAGCGAGCGCGAGAACGTCGACGAGGACATCGCCGCCATGGGCAGCGGTCCGTTCAAGGTGGAGGTCGATCTGATGCAGCCGCTCGATCCGGCGAAGAAGCCGAAGGTCGACGAGCCCCCGCTCAATCACGTCGGCCTGTGGGTGGACAACCTGCCGGCGGCGGTGGAATGGCTGTCCGGCCAGGGCGTGCGCTTCGCTCCCGGCGGCATTCGCAAGGGCGCGGCCGGATTCGACATCTGCTTCATCCATCCCAGGGGCAACGAGGAGTTTCCCATCGGCGGCGAAGGCGTGCTGATCGAGCTGGTGCAGGCGCCGCCCGAGGTGGTCGAGGCGTTCTCGAAGCTGAAGTGACAGGAAAAATGGCGATGAGGAGAAGGACGTTTCTGGCATGGATGGCGGGAGCCGGAACACTGGCGGCGAGCGGCTGTGCAACGGTGGCCGACGACCCAAGGAAATCCCTGCGGGACACGCGCGCCGAACGGGGCACGGGCGTCATCGTGAATTATGCTGCGCCATACGATCAGGTGTGGTCCGCGCTTGCGGCGATCATGAAGGAACTGGGACTGAAAATCGCCGGCGACAACAAGGCCGAAGGCTACATGCTGGCCGAGACCGGTGCCGCGGTCTTCAGCCGGGGCGAGCGCATCGCGGTCTTCGTCGAGCGCATCGGCACAGCGGGGAATACGCGCGTCGAGGTGGTGTCGAAGCGCGCCGCTGGAATGAATGCCGCCGCATCCGACTGGGCGCCGAAAATCCACGAGAAGCTCGGGCAGCGCTTCAGGAGACTGTAAGAGTTTTTCCGCTCTCCGCAGCGCGCAGCCAGGCAATGAGTTCTTCCGCCGGCATCGGCCGGCCGAAGTGGTAACCCTGCGCCTCTTCGCAGCCGGCGTCGCGGATGAAGGCCAGCTGGCCCTCGTCCTCGACGCCTTCCGCGACCACGGTCAGGCCAAGGCTGTGGGCAAGTCCTATGATCGCCGTCACGATGGCCGCGTCGTCGGGATCCACCGTGATGCCGCGCACGAAGGACTGGTCGATCTTGAGGAAGTCGACGGGAAAGCGCTTGAGATAGCTCAGGCTGGAGTAGCCGGTGCCGAAATCGTCGATCGCCAGGCCCACGCCCAGACCGTGCAGATTTTCCATGGTCTTCAGCGTGATGTCCGTTTGCTGCATGAGGACGCCTTCGGTGATCTCCAGCTCGAGCAGGTGGCTCGGCCAGCCGTGGCTCCTCAGCGCGCCGGCTACGGTTTCGACGAGGCCGGACTGCCGGAACTGGCGCGGCGAGAGATTGACCGCGATGGGCAGCGGCGGCAAGCCGGCCGCGCGCCATGCCATACCCTGACGGCAGGCCTCGCCGATCACCCACTCGCCGATAGGGACGATCAGGCCGGTTTCCTCCGTCAGCGGAATGAACCGCCCGGGTGCCACCAGGCCGCGCTCCGGATGGCGCCAGCGGATCAGCGCTTCGATGCCGCAGGGTGCGCCGCCCGCCACCGTGACGCGCGGCTGAAAATGCAGTTCGAATTCGCCGCGCTGCAGGGCCAGGTGCAGGTCGTTTTCCAGCCGCAGTCGCTCGGCGGCCGCCACGTTCAGCTGCTCCATGAAGAACTGGTAATTGTTCCGCCCCATGTCCTTGGCGTGGTACATGGCCGAGTCGGCGTTGCGCAGCAGCGTTTCCGTGTCGCGGCCGTCCTCCGGGAACAGGCTGATGCCGATGCTCGGCGTCACGTGGACATCCTGTCCCCCCAGTTCGAACGGCGGCGCGAGCGCCTCGATCAGCTTGAGCGACACTTTCTCCGCCGCCTTGGGGTTATTCAGGCTGGGCAGCACGATGACGAATTCGTCGCCGCCCAGGCGCGCCACCGTGTCGCCCTCCCGCAGCCTTGCCAGCAGGCGCCGGGCAACGGCCTGCAGCAGGGCATCGCCCATCATGTGGCCCAGCGAATCGTTGATGGTCTTGAAGCGGTCGATATCCATGAACAGCACCGCGACATGGTGGCCTTCGCGGTGGGCAAGCGCCAGGGACTGGCCGAGGCGGTCGAGCAGCAGGCGGCGGTTGGGCAGCCCGGTCAGCGCATCGTGGTTGGCAAGATGCATGACGCGGCTCTCCGCCAGCTGCCGCTCTTCCACCTCTTCCTGCAGGCGGAGGTTGGTCCGGGCCAGTTCCGCGGTGCGTTCGTCCACGCGCCGTTCAAGCTCCTCGTGCGCCCGCCGCAGTGCTTCCTGCGCCTCGCGCCGCAGCGTGACATCCTCGTAGGTCCAGATCCAGGCCAGGGGATCGGCCAGGCCGGTGGCACGGAGGGAACGGCCGCCGAGCCTGCACCAGAACAGGTCGCCGTCCTTGCGCCGCAGCCGGATCTCGTTCTCTATGCTTTCTCCCGAGGCTTCCTTCCGCGCCATCTCATTGCCCAGAGCCTCGAAATCCTCCTCGGTCGCGAAGAGCAGGCGCGTCGATTGGCCGATCAACTCGCCGCGGCCGTAGCCGAACAGTTCCTCCAGCCGCCGATTGCAGCGGACCAGCTTGCGCTCCTTGTTGAAGGAGATGCCGATGGTGGCGTTGTCGAGAATCGCCTGCTGTTCGCCGACCAACCGGCTGAGGGATTCCTCCGCCTGATGACGGGAGGACACATCCTCGACGATCCAGATCGTTCCCTGCATCGGGTCCCCGGGCACCACGGCACGGGCGAGGATGCGGCACCACAGGGGCGTGCCGTCTCCGCGCACATTGGACCACTCGACGTCCAGTTGCCCGCCGGAACCGAGGATCGGTCCCGCCGCCCGGCTAAATCGGCCATAGTCCTCGTCGCACGCAAAGAACACCCCGGCCGACTGTCCGATCAGCGCGCCCGGCCCCCAGCCGAACATCTGTTCCATGCGGGGATTGCAGTGCGCGATCCTGCCCTCGCGGGTGAACAGGATGCCGACCGAAGCGTTTTCCAGGATCGCCTGCTGCTCGAGGAGCAGGCGCTGCATGGCCTCTTCCGCGCGCCGCCCTTCCGTGATGTCCTCGCCGATCCAGATCGTGCCTTCCGCGGTTGCCGCCGGATTGACGGCCTTGGCGATGGCACGGCACAGGAAGGTGCTGCCGTCCTTGCGC